>NZ_JACYHC010000405.1:0-6477 GCF_017152085.1 Staphylococcus sp. EG-SA-2 | reverse complement strand
AAAAACTTATTCGTCATCCATTTTCAATACAGCCAAGAAAGCATCCTGTGGAATTTCAACATTACCAACTGCTTTCATCTTAGCTTTACCTGCTTTTTGTTTTTCAAGTAATTTACGTTTACGGCTTATGTCACCGCCATAACATTTAGCTAAAACGTTTTTACCCATTGATTTAATATTTGTACGCGCTACAATTTTTTGTCCTATTGCAGCCTGTACAGGTACTTCAAATTGCTGTCTTGGAATTAACGTTTTAAGTTTTTCAACTAATGCTTTACCACGTTCATATGCAAAATCTCTATGAACTATGAAGCTTAGCGCATCCACTTTATCACCGTTTAATAAAATATCCATCTTAACTAAATTACTTTCTTTATTTTCGATGAATTCATAATCAAATGATGCATATCCTTTAGTATTAGATTTAAGTTGATCGAAGAAATCAAATACAACTTCAGCTAAAGGTAATTCATAAACAATATTTACACGAATATCATCTAAATAGTCCATATTTATAAATTGTCCACGTTTACGTTGACATAATTCCATTACTGCACCTACATAGTCATTTGGAACCATCATAGTTGCACGAACATATGGCTCAAATATTTTATCAATTTTATCACGATCTGGCATTTGTGCTGGGTTATCAACCGTCACTTCTGAACCGTCCCTTAAAATACATTGATAAATTACAGATGGTGCTGTTGCAATTAATTCAATGCCAAATTCTCTTTCAATTCTTTCTTGAATTATTTCCATGTGTAACATACCTAAGAAACCAGTTCTATAACCAAAACCTAATGCTTGTGACGATTCAGGCTCAAATTCTAATGATGCATCATTCAATTGTAATTTTTCTAATGCTTCTCTTAAATCATTATAATTTTTGTTATCTATTGGGAACAGTCCGCAATATACCATTGGATTCATTTTCTTATAACCTTGCAATGGTTCTGATGCAGGTCTACTAGCTAATGTGATGGTGTCACCAACCCTAGAATCATCAACATTTTTAATACTTGCAATAATATAACCAACATCACCAACTGTTAATTCATCAACTGGAAGCTGCTTAGGTGTATTAATTCCAACTTCTGTTACTTCGAACTCTTTACCAGTCGCCATCATTCGAATTTTATCTCCGGCTTTAACAACACCGTCTACAATTCTTATCGATGAAATTACCCCTCTATATGGATCATACTCAGAATCAAATATTAACGCTTTTAGTGGTGCTTCTGGGTCGCCATCTGGAGCTGGCACAACTTCAACTATTTTCTCTAGTATCTCTTCAATTCCAATGTTAGATTTAGCACTTGCTAAAACAACATCGTCTTGGTCTAAACCTATCATATCTTCAATTTCTTGTTTCACGCGTTCAGGTTCTGCAGCAGGTAAATCAATTTTGTTAATAACAGGCAATAACTCTAACTCATTATCTAATGCCAAATAAACATTTGCTAATGTTTGTGCTTCGATACCTTGAGCCGCATCTACTACTAAAATCGCACCCTCACAAGCTGCCAAAGAACGTGACACTTCATATGTAAAATCGACGTGTCCAGGCGTATCGATTAAATGGAATGTATAAGTATTTCCATCTTTAGCTTCGTACTTTAAACGAACTGCGTTTAATTTGATTGTAATACCACGTTCTCTTTCTAAATCCATTGAATCTAGTAACTGATCTTGCATATCTCTTGTTTCAACTGATTTGGTATTTTCTAAAATTCTATCAGCCAATGTAGATTTTCCGTGGTCAATATGTGCTATAATCGAGAAATTCCTTATATTCTCTCTTCTTTTTAAGCGTTGCTCATTATCCATTTTATCCTTCTCACTTTCATAAAATAAACCCGTATTATCTTTCGCATCTTTGATATAATAACGTTTTTAATAGGTAAATGCAAACGCCATAATCTTGGATGAACTTTGAAATTATAACAATCTTTATTTAAATACATACTTGCGATATGTTAATATGTTAATTACGTACTTATAATTATAAAACGTATTGATTGTGTTTCCAACACAATTTATTAAATCTGCAAAATTTTAAGCTAACCCCATCAAATAAATGATTGCACAACGGTTAGACTTTTGTTAAAATATTTCTTGTTGTAATCAAATAAAATTTTGATAAGATGAACTCACTTTTAGGAGGTGACAGAAATGGCAAATATCAAATCTGCAATTAAACGTGTAAAAACAACTGAAAAAGCTGAAGCACGCAACATTTCACAAAAGAGTGCAATGCGTACAGCAGTTAAAAACGCTAAAACAGCTGTTTCAAATAACGCTGATAATAAAAATGAATTAGTAAGCTTAGCAGTTAAGTTAGTAGACAAAGCTGCTCAAAGTAATTTAATACATTCAAACAAAGCTGACCGTATTAAATCACAATTAATGACTGCAAATAAATAATCTTTTTAAATAAAAGTTCAAGCGCATGCTTGAACTTTTATTTTTTATAAAGATAGAATGAATAATTCCAGTATTAACTGTTTATCCATATATGATGATTTAAGTTTATAATCAGTTTCCGCACAAGCATCTACAATATTCAATAATTCATCAAGTTGATAATGTCTTACTTGTCCTAACGCTAATTTTACTCTGTATGGATGCACTCCTATTGTTTTAGCAATTTGCTGTCCACTATATCCTTTTTGACTCAGAATCTTACATTGATAAAATAATCGGTAATTACTTGTAATTAGTGCAAGTAATTTAATTGGTTCTTCTTTCATAGTTATTAAATCTTTTACTAAATGAATTGCTTGTTCTTTCTTTCTTTTCTGAATGTATTCAGTCAGTAAAAATACATTTTGCTCTAAACTTCTATTAATAATTTGGTTAACATCCTGCTTATTAATTGTTGGTCTATCGCCTAAAAATAAAATCAACTTTTCTATCTCTTGTGAGACAATATTAAAGTTAATACCTGTCAACTCAATAAATAAATCTAATGCATCTCTTTTGATATCTTTGAAATTCTCATTTAATTTACTTTGAATCCATTTTTTTATTTCTTCTTCAGACATTTGCTCTATTTTTTTAAGCCTTGCATGCTTTTTTAGAGTTTTAGTTAACTTTTTTCTTTCATCAAGTTTATTTTGATATATCTCAAAGACAATCAAATTTTCGCCATCATATTTTTCAATAAATTCTATTAATTGATCTACATTATGAGCCATATCTTTTGGCGCTTTTTCACCTGTAAATATATATGCATTTTTAACCAAAATTGCTTTTTTATCTGAAAAGAAAGGCAATGTTAATGTTTCTTCAACAATTGGTGCAATCTCTGTTTCGTATAAATTATATTTCACAAAGTTAAAGTCATCTCTATCACTTTTCAAAAATTGTGATATGATTTCTGCACTTTGTTTTTCAACCAATTCAGGCACATCTCCATAAATAGCTACAATATTGTCGCTCATTCATTACACCCTTTCATTCGTTTGACACATCAATAGATTATATCATGTTTCTGTATCTATAAACCACTTGCATTTCCATAAGAGTTTGAATCAACTTTTAAATTATCATCTAAGTCAATTGTAACTTGACCGTTTTGTTGACTATTGTAAATGCGACTGCGAATCCTTTGCAATCGTTTAACAACTTCTATATTAGGAAGATGATACATATTGTTCTTCCCAGAAGAAATCAAACTTATTTTAGGCTTAATCATCTCTATAAATTCTTTAGAACTACTTGTCTTGCTCCCATGATGTCCTACTTTTAAAATATCAATCTCCGGCAAGTTATATTTTTTTAGTAGTAAAGATTCATTATTTTTACTAGCATCGCCCATTAATAAAACTTTTTTATTTTGATATGTAATCATAGTAATAATCGAATACTCATTTTTATCTCGGCTATTTGGAATAAAACTATCAAAAAATAGAAAACTACTATCTCCAAGTTTAAAACTACTAACTTGTCTTACATCCATAAGTTTAATGTTGTACTTATGGCTTAATTTCGATAATAACATCAATGTATTACTACTATATCCCTTATTGTATATCACTATATGTTTAATTTTAATATGACTAATAATATATTCCACTTCACCAATATGGTCATTGTGTGGATGTGTTAAAATTAGATACTCTAATTCATTTATCCCTCTTTCATTTAGCGTTGGTAAAATATGATATTTAGAAATTGAATAACTAGGTTGTTTAGTATCATCAATCACTTTCCCACCTGTATCAATCAAGACATTTTGGTTCTTACCGCCTTCATATAAAATACTGTCTCCCTGCCCCACATTTAACATTGTAATTTTGTGATGTGAATTTGTTGGAAACGTTATTAATAATGTCAGAATAATTATAGTCCAAAACGTAACCAATATATATTTACGTTTAGCCAATAACCAAAATATGTAATAAACAGAAATTATAAATATTATAAATATCCAATCATTAAACTTGGGAACAGAAAAATGTGATTGCTTAATTCTTGTGAATAGGTCTAGTAACCAGTCATGAAAATTAAAACTTAGGTCAACCAAGTAATTTAGCGGCGTTAATCCCACAATAAAATGACTTGTAATAAAGAATAAAATAGATAGCGGAAACAATATAATCGAATAGTACGGTACAAAAATCAAATTAGATAAAAATCCCACCCATTGAAGTTGATGAAAGTTTGGAATGGCAACGATAAATGAAGCTAATTGTGCAATAAACGTAATTATGAATAATGATTGTAACTTTGACAATTGCTGTAAAAAAGGAAAAAGTAGCATAATAAAAAATGAAATGATGAATGAAAATTGAAATCCAATATCATAAACAACTAGTGGGTTTAAAATAAACATAATTATAAATGCAAATGCTAATAGCTGAATACCCTTTATTTTAATTTGCTTAGTAATAAGCAGTACAAGAGTTGTCATTATTATAGCTCTTACAGCACTAGGTGCATAATTTGTGTATTGAGCATATAAAGTTAATACAATGATTGTAATTCCTTTAATGACAAATAAAGGTAAATTTAATCGTTTTAAAGGTTGGTAAATTAAGAATACAATTGCAGCTATATGCGAGCCACTAACTGCCAGCAAATGATATATACCTATCTCTTTAACACGTTCCTTAAATTGCTCATTAATTTCTTTTACGTCACCAGTAATCAATGCCATAATACGATCCGGAAACTTAATACCCGAATCATAAATTCGATTCATTATAAACTGTTTATGTTTCTCAATTAAATTAGACCGGTTCGATTCTAGGCAGCTTTGTACAACTATACTTTGTAATTTAAGAGTTACAAACTTATTGTCATTAACTTTGAATTGTCCTTTAACAATACAATTACGACTTTCAATTTTCTTTAAATCAAAATTCTTTTTATTTGTTAAAAAGAAAGGATATATTTCATTTTTTAAACTCAACCTACCTTTATATGTGTCACTACCTTGACGTTGAATTTGGATTACTTGAGCACGCTCATTAAACTGAGAATTACGTTCAATATAATTGATATAATTAAATATTGCTTGTTGTGAATAATGTAAATACCATGAGGAGAAAATGATTAAAAAGAGAGAAATAGGGGCATAAACGATTTTATTTTTACGATAAGTAATATACAAAAGTAAAATGAAAAGAAATGTAGAGAGCACTTTGCTAGAATTCCAAAGCACTCCTACAATCATTGATAACGCGACATACAGCAAAACATTAACCTTTAGTCAGATATTTAGCAACATATTCTGGTGAAAATGGAATTTTTTTAAATTCAATACCAGATTGTTTGAGTAATTTAGTTGCATATTCATGGTTATGATAATCTTCTGCATAGTAGATACGCTTTATACCTGCTTGAATAATTGACTTTGTACAATTTAGGCATGGAAAATGAGTAACATAGATTGTTGCACCTTCAGTAGATACACCTTGTTTTGCACATTGTAATAAAGCATTCATTTCTGCATGTATCGTTCTGATACAATGTCCATCTTCAATTAAACATCCTTCATCTATACAATGCACCTCGCCAGCTACAGAGCCATTATAACCACCAGCAATAATACGATTATCCTTAACAATCGTTGCACCTACAGATAATCTTTGACAAGTTGAACGTAATGCTAGCAAATGACTTTGTGCCATAAAATATTCTTCCCATTTGATTCTTTCCAAGATGTTCACCTTCCATACTTAAAATTTAGTAACATTTTCTAATAATATAAGATTAATCACAAAAAATAAAATTTGCAATTAAAATAATCCATTATATCGTGAAATAAGATTTCAGTTTATCAAAAGTTTTACTTCCAAAACCTTTTACTTTTTTCAAATCGTCAATTTCTTGAAATGCACCTTGTTGGTTGCGATATTCAACAATTGCATTAGCTTTAGCTTGCCCTACTCCAGGAACAGACATCAATTCTGATACAGATGCGGTATTTAAATTTACTTTAGTATTATTTGTGTTCCCATTTTTTAC
>NZ_JACYHC010000404.1:0-6496 GCF_017152085.1 Staphylococcus sp. EG-SA-2 | reverse complement strand
TAATAATCTTGATGGTAGTCTTCAGCTGGATAGAAATTTTTATATGGTTTAATAGGTGTAATCACTGGTTTCTTGAAAATACCTTGTTCATTTAATTGTTGCTTTTTAAACTCAGCAGCCTTTTTCTGATGCTCATCATGATAGAAAATGACTGGTTGATAGCTTTCGCCTCTATCGAAAAATTGCCCTTGATCATCAGTTGGGTCAAATGTTTTGAAATATATGTCTAATATATTTTCAAAGGAAGTAACCTCTGGATCAAACGTAATTTGTACTGCTTCGACATGGCCGGTTTGATTCGTACATACCTGTTCATAAGTTGGGTTGTCAACATGACCGCCACTATAACCAGATACGACTGACTTGATGCCTGGATATGATGTAAATGGTTTAACCATGCACCAGAAACATCCTCCTGCTAATGTTGCATATTCTTTTGTCATATGAATTACCTCCTCTATCTATCTAATTATAAATTTAGTCTATAAAGGATTGAAATGGAAGTAATTAACACTGAAAAGATTAAATTTACTTCTTAAGGACTACGAGGCCAATCGCACCTTGACCAGTATGTGCAGAAATAACTGGTGTAGTTACATTTATATCGTAATTATTCACATGAAAAGCTTCATTAAAAACTTTCTTCAATTTATCAACATATTCAATGACGTTAGCATGTGCGACACCAATGGATTTGATTTCATGATCTCCTATAAATTCAGCAATTTCCTTTTTCAAGTATTGGATACTAGAATTTTGAGTTCTCGCATTGTGCACAAGCTCTAAGCGACCATCATCAAGTGTACCAATTGGTTTAATTTTCATAAGATTACCAATCAAACCTTTTGTTTTACTAATTCTGCCACCTTTAATTAATTGATTCAATTGCCCTATAACTACAAATAATTTAATGTTTTCTCTTAAATGATTTAACTTTTTAACTATTTCAGAAGTTGAGACACCTTCTTTTACAAGCTCTACTAGGTGTTGTATTTGATACCCTAAACCAAAAGAAATAGATTTTGAATCAATAACAGTTACATTAGCATCTACCATTTGACTTGCTTGGTAAGCAGTGTTATATGTACCACTTAATCCTGAAGAAAGATGAATACTTATGATTTCAGAGCCATCTTTTCCTAGTTCTTCATAAGCAGATATAAATTCACCTATGGCTGGCTGACTTGTCTTTACATCTTCATCATTTTCAATATGATTAATAAATTCTTCTGATGTAATATCTACTTGGTCAACGTATGAAGCTCCTTCAATAGTTAAACTTAAAGGAATTACATGAATGTTGTTTGCTTCTAAGTATTCTTTAGATAAATCGGATGTTGAGTCTGTTACTATAATCTGTTTTGTCATGGTCGTTTTCCCCCTTATTTTTTACGAATTAAATGTAGAAAGGTATGTGGAATTGTATTTTTCTCATCTAGTTTACCTTCAACTGAAGAGGCAACTTCCCAGTCTTCAAATGTATAAGGTGGAAAGAACGTATCACCACGGAATTTACCTTCAATAACAGTAATATACATGTCGTCCACTTTATCAATCATTTCTTCAAATAATGTTTGCCCTCCAAATATGAAAACATGGCCCGGTAGTTGGTAAATATCTTCAATAGAGTGAATTACATCAACGCCCTCTACGTTGAAACTTGTATCTGAAGTAAGTACAACATTTCGACGATTCGGTAGTGGTTTACCAATCGATTCAAATGTCTTACGACCCATTACTAAAGTATGACCTGTTGATAATTTTTTAACATGTTTCAAATCATTTGGTAGGTGCCAAGGTAATTGATTTTCAAAACCAATTACTCGTTGCAAGTCATGTGCAACTAGAATGGATAAAGTCATAATTATCCTCCTTCTTCTATCATTTCATTTTTTATTACTAAGTTATCTTTAATTTAACACAATTTTTATCATAAAGTGTGATAGAAATAATGATTTTGCATAATTTATGAAAACGTTTAACACAAAAAAGTACTTTTTTGCACTTGAAAATACTATGATGTCATTTTGATGTCTATATGGTTAGCTAACTATGCAATGACTACACTGCTATTGGAGCTTTTATTGCTGGATGTGATTCATAGTCAACAATTTCCAAATCTTCATAATTTATGTCGAAAATAGACTTGTCACTGTTAATTTTTAATGTTGGAGGATTGAAGCTTTCACGTGCTAATTGTGTTTGAATCGCATCAATATGATTTGAATAAATATGTGCATCTCCAAATGTATGCACAAATTCTCCTACTTCAAGTCCACATTCTTTGGCAATAAGGTGTGTCAATAAAGCGTAGCTTGCGATATTAAATGGCACACCTAAAAAGATATCTGCGCTACGTTGGTATAACTGGCAACTTAACTTACCATCTTGGACATAAAACTGGAACATGGTATGACAAGGCGGAAGTGCCATTGTATCAATTTCTGTTGGATTCCATGCAGATACGATGTGTCGTCTTGAATCTGGATTATGCTTAATTTGTTCAATTACTGTTTTAAGTTGATCAAAATGATTACCATCTTTATCAACCCAATCTCGCCATTGTTTACCATAAACATTTCCTAAATCACCGAATTGCTTCGCAAAAGTATCATCTTCAAGAATACGTTGCTTAAATTGTTTCATTTGTTCTTTATATTGTTCGTTAAATTCAGGATCACTCAATGCACGATGCCCGAAATCTGTCATATCTGGACCGTTATACTCGTCTGATTTTATATAATTTTCAAAAGCCCATTCGTTCCAAATATTATTATTATATTTTAATAAGTATTGGATGTTTGTATCTCCTTTAATGAACCATAATAATTCGGTTGCTACTAATTTAAAAGAAACTTTCTTTGTCGTTAATAGTGGAAATCCTTTAGATAAGTCAAAGCGAAGTTGATGACCAAATTTCGAAATCGTACCTGTATTTGTGCGATCATTTCGTGTATTTCCTATTTCTAAAACCTCTTCACAAAGACTGTGATATGCTGCATCAAATGAATTCAACATATGCGATAACACCTCATTTTCATTATTTATAGTATGTATATTTAGTTTGATATAACTTAATTTTATGTAGCATTTTGTTATCACTCATTTTAGGAATATGATATTAATATCATGAATTCCGTTACTTTATTTATAAAATGCTGATTAAGTACCTACCACATCGTAACGTGATATATGTTTCCAATTGGTAATTGTTTACCCAAATCTATAACTTTAATGCTAAAAAATTTTAAAAAAGAGGTTAACACATGATTTGAATATTATGTTTGATGTCCTATTAAAACAGTTAAATTTCTAGAAAATATAGTTGGTAAAAACGGACTTTATTTAACAAATAGAATACAACTATATTCTCTATTTTCAATGACAGACACCATTTTTAATATTATAAAATGTGTTAACCTTTATATTTATTTATGTGTACTATTTACAATTTTCGTCAAAGGCATCCTTTAAGTCCATTGCAATGTCATTAATATCTCTACCTTCGATAAATTCTCTAGGCATAAAATAAACTAAATCTTGACCTTTGAATAAAGCATACGAAGGACTAGATGGTGCTTGCTGAATGAATTCTCGCATTGTAGCAGTTGCTTCTTTATCTTGCCCAGCAAAAACTGTAACTGTATTTGTAGGTCTATGTTCATTTTGTGTTGCAACTGCTACTGCAGCTGGTCTTGCTAATCCAGCTGCACAGCCGCATGTAGAGTTAATAACTACAAAAGTAGTGTCATCAGCATTTACTTGGTTCATATACTCCGATACTGCTTCGCTCGTTTCTAAACTTGTAAAACCATTTTGAGTTAATTCGCCACGCATTTGTTGCGCAATTTCTTTCATATAAGCATCATATGCATTCATATTTAATTCCTCCAATTAAATTGTTCTGTTTGCCATTTGTTTCCATACTGAACCAAGTGCCTCATCTCCGTTTTCAATACGAGATATGGCCATTTCAATTTGTAATTTAACTTCAAACGCATTGTCATTAATATGGGCTTTTAGTGCGGGAAGCTGCTCTGCATTACCTTCATCAAAGATAAACATAGCAGCACGCCACCTAACGATTTTCTGTGGATCATCTAATAGTAGCACCATTTCTGGTAGTGCCTCTGGATACCCTAAATCGCTTATGCAATCCCCTGCTGTTCTTCTTACAGCAGGACTTTTATCACGAAGCCCCTTATATAAATACGGTAAAATTTCTTTACTTTCAATCATACCTAATAATACAATCGCTTGACGTCTAACCGGTACTTTTTCATCAGATAAAGCTAAATCAAGTAGCGGTATATCTTCAAAAGTCGGCTTTGGAAAATGGTTTAACATTCGTAATCGAGTCTTCCAATTATCAGTTGCATGATATTCATCCAAAGAGACATGTCGATAGAAATGATAATTATTAGTTGCGTGATTTTCTTCTAAAGCATGTTTTACCAATACGGGTAACTGTGATTCTGGATAGGTAGCTAGCACTTCTTCTAGGACACCATCCATTACTTCTTCAATATTTCCATAGCGATTTCCTAAATCTAGCCATTTACGCATAAAAACAATATTGTCATGTGCTGTTTGCGCTTGAGTCATATGATCAACATATGTTTGTGGTAATTGTTCTCTTAATTCTTGGTCAGCAGAAGTTAGCTTAATTTGATACGGTATACCCTTAAAAGTTAATAATTCAGCTTTAATTTCACCAAAATGATTGTCAATTTGAGGTTCATTTACAGATTCTAAAACCTTATTCGCATCAGAAAAAGCAGCTTTAATATCAGGTAATATGACTTCCCAATCAGCTTTTGGTGCCTTATCAACAGCTAAGAAGTTCATGACATGAAAAATGGAAGTGATACCATCTATAGATAACAACTGATTTATAAATCTTGGTTGTGTTTCTTCTACTTTTTTATAAGTATTAGATAACTTGTCTTCTCTTGTATATGACAAAACAACTTTCATTGTATTTGGACTTGGTGTTGGCTCTATACGTAAAATTTCCATATACTTTATTCCCCCCGAATACTAGTTGATGAAAAATTTATTCGAATACAGCCTCTACTTTTGGCAATACTGTTTCCCAATTTGCGTCATTTTCTTTATCTACTGAAATAAAGTCCATAACATGGAAAATTGATTTAACGCCTTCAACCTTTAAGATGTCATTAATAAATGCTGGCTGTGAATCATCAACTTTAGTATACGTATCTGATGTCATACCTTCTCTGCTTTCACTAAGTGTAATCTTCATTGTGTTGTGGTTCGGTGTTTCTGATATAGATATAATTTTCATTTGACTTCCTCCTATTGAAGTTCATTTCCTAATTGTTTTATTTCTTTCCCTATTGAACACTCATTGATACAAAAATGATGCGCCTTCGTTTTCCCCTCTAATTTACGCAGACGAGTTTTGATTGGACATTGATTGCAATAAGTATTCATTAAATCATCTATTTTCGCGAGTGCATTTTGCTCTGAAAAAGTTAAAATACGCGACACTTCCTTTATTACTTCAAAATATTGCAACCTTGTAAATAAGTGTTACTGTTTTAAATTTGACATAAAAATATTATAACATTTTTGACCCTAAGATTTGAATAAAACCTTTTACAATTCTATACGTAAAATGTATTTATATTCAAATGCTATTGCATCGCAAACGATTTTTCAGTAAAATGAGTAAGTTATTTATTGAGCGGTTTCTAAACACCCGCATGATCAAAATTTAGGAGGACATTTTAATATGTATAATGAAATTTTAGGACTAGTTACGTTTATTGCAACGTTCGTACTTATGGTACTTATGTATCGCTTTTTTGGTAAACAAGGTTTAATTGCATGGGTTGCAATTGGCACAATCATTGCCAACATACAAGTGATTAAAACTGTAGAAATCTTTGGTATTTCAGCAACTTTAGGTAATGTCATGTTTGCTTCTATTTATTTAGCAACAGATATTTTAAATGATATTTATGGGCGTAGAGTTGCAAAAAGAGCAGTTTGGTTAGGCTTTTCATCAACATTAATTATGATTATTGTTATGCAATTGTCATTACATTTTATTCCTGCACCAGAAGATATGGCACAAAAAGCATTACACGCAATCTTTGATGTTGTGCCACGTATTGCTTTAGGCTCAATTGTCGCATATATTATTGGTCAACATATTGATGTATTTATCTTTTCACTAATTAAAAAAGTATTTAGTTCTGATAAAACGTTTTTCATCCGTGCATATGGTAGTACATTTTTAAGCTCAATAATTGATACAGCTTTATTTGTAGCTATCGCTTTTATCGGAAGTTTACCTGGTACAGTTGTATTTGAAATATTTATTACAACTTACGTATTAAAATTAGCTTCAACAGTTTTCAATGTACCATTTGGATATATTGCTAAATCATTTTATCGTAAAGGTAAGATTGATAAGTTAGATCAAGGCTATTAACGCACTTACTACACAAAAGAATAAGTTTTAAGG
>NZ_JACYHC010000403.1:0-6652 GCF_017152085.1 Staphylococcus sp. EG-SA-2 | reverse complement strand
TTTTATATCGGTTCATCTGAATATGAACAAGGTATTATCAATGTTATTGACGAGACATTAGAAAAGCTGAATTTTAAATCACATGAATTAATATTATCTGGTTTATCTATGGGTTCATTTGGTGCCTTGTATTATGGTGCTCAGTTAAATCCTCAGGCAATTATTGTTGGTAAACCACTTGTTAATATTGGAACGATTGCTGAACATATGCGATTACTTAGACCAGAAGAGTTCGGTACAGCATTAGACGTCCTGGTGTCTAATGAAGGTGATACATCTCAAGCGTCGATAAAGGCATTAAATCAAAAATTTTGGCAAACATTTCAAAAGAAATCATTGTCACAAACTGTTTTTGCCATAGCATATATGCAACATGATGATTATGATCCACATGCATTTCAAGAGCTATTACCTGTATTGACAGCACACCAAGCAAGAGTGATGAATCGCAGTATTCCTGGGCGACATAATGATGATTCACCTACCATTGCAAGTTGGTTTGTTAATTTTTACAACATTATTTTGGAAGACAAGTTTGGGAGAGTTCAACATGCTGAAAAACAAAACATTTAAAGTTACTTGGAATTATATTTCACAAACTACATTTATGTATGGCTCTAAAGTATCATTTTCAAATGGTGAAGTGACTTTTATAAATCCTTTGATGCCCTCTGGATTACCGATTCATGAGTGGTTGATGTTAAAGCAATTTTCAAAATATAAAAGTGCGCCAAGTTTACCAATTTTGCGTAGAGGACAGCATTATAAATTGCATTTTGATTTTGATGCAACGCCTGCTGGTTCAGTGTATTTTATCATCATTTTTTATAATAAAAATGGCACAAAACTAAGTACTGAGATTGTAAAGTCAAATAGTATTACGATTCAATATCCTGATGAAGCCTATGCTTATAAAATAAAAATGATGAATGCAGCATCGACGAGTCTAATATTTAGATGTTTAACAATTACAGAGATGACGCATCAAGATGATTTAGAGTATAAAAGCATGCGGGTGACGAAGATAGACGATAACCAATATGGAAATGATAGGATCAATGTCATTATTGCAGAACCATCTGACACCTATCCAACTATTTCGAATGATTTTTTGAAACTGTTTGGTCATGTTTGGCTCGTTGAACGTTGGATGGACGACGATATCAAGGAAAATATTAAGCAACTAAAGGATGATTTGCAAAGTCAAGATACCCTAACGGCTATTAATTTGATTAGTTATGGGTCAAAGTCAAATGTTTTTGCAACTTATGTCGCTCAGCATTTAGATTGCAAAGTATATCGTACAAGCCATGAAGATGATGATTTAAAAGAATGGCTTACAGAACATGTCCCAGGAAATAATGAACTAAAAGATACAAATGTCGAGTTTTATTTTAAAGAAGAGCAAGACAACCATCTAAATTATATGTCACGTTTAATGAATCCAGTACGATTTTTAGATTACTTAGATGTATCGAAACTGAATGGTGGGGAAGTAAATGAAACATAAACTAGATGTTACGATAAACGAATTAAGACTAAAGTCGATTAGAAAAATAGTGAAACGCATCAATACATGGAGCGATGAAGTTAAATCATATTCTGATGATGCGTTAAAACAAAAGACAATAGAATTTAAAGAACGTTTAGCATCAGGAGTTGATACACTAGATACATTGTTACCTGAAGCTTATGCAGTGGCACGTGAAGCGAGCTGGAGAGTATTAGGTATGTATCCTAAAGAAGTTCAGTTAATCGGAGCGATTGTATTGCATGAAGGTAACATTGCGGAGATGCAAACAGGCGAAGGTAAAACATTAACGGCAACGATGCCTTTATATTTAAATGCTCTTTCGGGAAAAGGAACATATTTAATTACAACGAATGATTATTTAGCGAAGCGAGATTTTGAAGAGATGCAACCATTATATGAATGGTTAGGTTTAACTGCTTCATTAGGTTTTGTTGATATTGTGGATTATGAGTATCAAAAAGGGGAAAAACGTAATATATATGAACATGATATTATATATACAACTAATGGACGTCTCGGTTTTGATTATTTAATTGATAATTTGGCTGATAGTGCGGAAGGGAAATTTTTACCACAATTAAATTACGGTATTATTGATGAAGTGGATTCAATCATTTTAGATGCTGCTCAAACACCATTAGTTATTTCGGGTGCACCAAGATTACAATCAAATCTATTTCATATTGTGAAAGAGTTTGTAGATACATTGATTGAAGACGTGCATTTTAAAATGAAGAAGACCAAAAAAGAAATATGGCTGTTAAATCAAGGTATTGAAGCGGCACAATCATACTTTAATGTTGAAGATTTATATAGCGAACAAGCGATGGTCCTAGTGCGTAATATTAATTTAGCACTGCGCGCACAATATTTGTTTGAATCTAATGTCGATTACTTTGTATATAATGGTGATATTGTTTTAATTGACCGTATTACAGGTCGTATGTTACCGGGAACTAAGTTGCAAGCTGGACTTCACCAAGCTATTGAAGCGAAAGAAGGTATGGAGGTTTCAACAGATAAAAGTGTTATGGCAACAATTACCTTCCAGAATTTATTTAAACTTTTTGAATCATTTTCAGGTATGACAGCTACAGGAAAATTAGGCGAATCAGAGTTCTTTGATTTGTATTCAAAAATAGTCGTACAAGCACCAACTGATAAAGCGATTCAACGTATCGATGAACCAGATAAAGTGTTTCGTTCAGTTGATGAGAAAAACATCGCGATGATTCATGATATAGTTGAACTTCATGAAACGGGGCGACCGGTTTTACTCATAACGAGAACTGCTGAAGCGGCTGAATACTTTTCGAAAGTATTATTCCAAATGGATATTCCTAATAATTTACTCATTGCGCAAAATGTTGCAAAAGAAGCGCAGATGATAGCTGAAGCAGGGCAAATTGGTTCCATGACTGTTGCGACTAGTATGGCAGGTCGAGGCACAGATATTAAACTTGGTGAAGGTGTCGAAGCATTAGGTGGATTAGCTGTTATTATTCATGAACATATGGAAAATAGCCGTGTAGACAGGCAATTACGTGGTCGTTCTGGTAGACAAGGGGATCCGGGATCATCTTGTATATATATTTCACTAGATGATTATTTAGTTAAGCGATGGAGCGATAGTAATTTAGCGGAAAATAATCAATTATATTCATTAGATGCACAACGATTATCGCAAAGTAATTTGTTTAATCGCAAAGTTAAGCAAATTGTAGTTAAAGCGCAGCGTATCTCGGAAGAACAAGGGGTTAAAGCTCGTGAAATGGCTAATGAATTTGAAAAAAGCATTAGTATACAGCGAGATCTTGTATACGAGGAACGCAATCGAGTTTTAGAAATAGATGATGCTGAGAATCGAGATTTTAAAGCGTTAGCTAAAGATGTATTTGAAATGTTTGTAAATGAGGAAAAGGTGCTAACAAAATCGCGTGTTGTCGAGTATATTTATCAAAATTTAAGTTTCCAATTTAATAAAGATGTGGCTTGTGTTAATTTTAAAGATAAGCAAGCAGTAGTGACATTTTTATTAGAGCAATTTGAAAAGCAATTAGCTTTGAATCGTAAAAACATGCAAAGTGCATATTATTATAATATTTTCGTTCAAAAAGTCTTTTTGAAAGCAATTGATTCATGTTGGTTAGAACAAGTCGACTATTTACAACAATTAAAAGCAAGCGTTAATCAACGACAAAATGGGCAACGTAACGCTATTTTTGAATACCATAGAGTTGCATTAGATTCATTTGAAGTTATGACACGAAATATCAAAAAAAGAATGGTGAAAAATATTTGTCAAAGCATGATTACATTTGATAAAGAGGGTATGCCAGTTATACATTTTCCATAAATGAAAAGGGGTAGCGCATGACAATATATAATATAAACTTTGGTATAGGCTGGGCGAGTAGCGGTGTTGAATATGCACAAGCTTACCGTGCTAAATTATTGAGACGTACAAATCAAGACACTAAATTTGTGTTTTTAGATTTTATACAGTCAGAGAACATACAGACATTAACGCAAAACATTGGGTTTAAAGATCAAGAAGTTATTTGGTTGTATCAGTATTTTAGTGATATTTCTATAGCACCAACAACGTACACGTTAGATGACATTGAACGTGAGCTTGGTCATGAAATTAGTTTTAGAGAAAGAAATGGTAAGATAGTCCGTCTATATTTTAATGGGAAATCATCATTTGTAACATGTTATCTACAAAATGAACAAAAAGATGTTGTGGATCGTGCAGAATTTGTAATTAATAGTATGTTAGTACGTAAAGATTTTTATAGTTATACGCGTATATTTTCTGAGTATTATGCACCAGCTGATAATAAAGCGAAATTATATATGCGACAATTCTATAATGAAGATGGTTCCATCGCTTATAACGAATATATTGATGGAGACAGCTCTATATATGTGTTTGAAGATGCGGTGTTGTATAACAAAACGGAATTTATTGCATACTTTTTACAACGATTGAATTTAACCCGAGACGATATTGTCATATTAGACCGCGCTTCTGATATTGGTCAGGCTGTTTTGCAGCATAAAGGTGATAGTAAAGTTGGTGTTGTGATTCATGCTGATCATTATAGTAATAATATGATGAGCGAGCAGCATATACTATGGAACAATTATTATGAATATCAATTTTCAAAAGCTAAATACATTGATTTCTTTATTACAGCAACAGATATTCAAAATCATATGGTTTGTCGACAATTTGAGCAATATCAAGGTTATCGTCCACGTGTCTATACTATTCCGGTGGGAAGCATTGATGCGTTATCATATCCTAAATTATCAAGAAAGCCATATGCGATGATTAGTGCATCTCGTTTAGCAAATGAGAAACATATTGATTGGCTTGTCAAAGCGGTTATCGTGGCTAAACGACAAGTGCCAGAATTAACATTTGATATTTATGGAGAAGGTAGCGAGAAGACGCGACTGCGTAAAATTATTGATACACACCGCGCACAAGATTATATTCGTTTACTAGGGCATGTTAAACTTGATGAAATTTATAATGATTATGAGTTATTTCTTTCTGCATCAACTAGCGAAGGTTTTGGGTTAACACTAATGGAAGCGGTAGGCTCAGGACTAGGTATGATTGGATTAAATGTGAATTATGGTAACCCAACCTTTATTCGAGATGGGGAAAATGGCTACTTGGTACCTTTTGATACCGACGAAGATAGTGTGGATGATGTTATCGCAAAACTAGCTCATGCCATTGTAATGTATTTTAACAATGGTCCCCAGGCACCACATGACATCTCTTATGAAGTGGCACAGCAATTTATGACTCAAGATATTATTTTAAAATGGGAAACATTACTTCAAGAGGTGCTACATGATTAAATTATTTGATTACTTTAACGATCATTCACGAAAGTTATATGAGTCTTTTAAAGCCAGTAAGTTGGAAGAAGATTTAACAATTGTACTCAATGACAATGGCTTTTTACCGGACGATGTTATATCACCGTATCAATTTTTTGCAGATAATCATAATACAGAAAATATGAAACCACGATTTTTTAATCAGGTTACTGTACCAGCTTTTTGGGAAATTAAAGGTAACAACAATTCGGCTACAATTAATGATATGGGACGTCTACGAGGCAAAATATTTTATCAAAGTGGAGAGCGCCCTAGAATTGTTAGTCGTGTCGAATGGTTTGATGACCAACAACGTGTCCGATTTGTCGATTATTATTCTAAGAATGGTATTAAATTTGCACAAACTGTTTACGATTTAAATCGTAAAGCGATCTTGAAGAAATATATGACAGCAGAAGGTAAAGAAGTGATTTATGAAAATTTTGTAACATCTGATGTCATATTGGATTGGCAAGGGAAGTCTTACTTTTTCCCTTCAAAGCTCGCATTCGTATTATTTTTTATCAAGCAACTTGAAATTACGGAACATCATTTCGTTATTAACTCACTAGCCCTACCATTTTCAGTGTTATATAATTTGCCATCAAAAGGTAGTGATGTTTTGGTATGGCAAGAACACTGTAATGGTAATGTCCCGGGAAATATGCAATTGATGTGTAAAGGTGATATGAAACGACATTGTAATATTATTATTCCAGATAAAAACGAATATGAAACGATGCTCAATATAGCAGACGCAAAGGTTCAATCTCGTATTTTACAAGGCGGATATCTATATAACTATCGTAGTCGTAATAGATATACTAAAGAAATTGTAATATTAACTAACTCGGATCAACTTCGTAACATCAAGGTATTGGTTGAAACTTTACCAGATTTTAATTTTCACATCGCTGCTATTACAGAGATGTCTGATAAGCTAATGCAACTTGATCAATATGCTAATGTGCACTTATACCCATCTATTAATATTGACAGGGTAAATGAACTATACCAGTTATGTGATATTTATCTTGATATCAATGAGGGTAATGAAATTTTAAATGCGGTGGAACAAGCGTTTGACTATGAGTTGTTGATTTTAGGTTATCGTCAAACCGCACACCATGCTAAAGTAACATTATCAGAGCACTTATTTGAGCATAATGATGAGATAACAATGGAAAGTAAAGACCAATTAATACAAATGTTAGA
>NZ_JACYHC010000402.1:0-6665 GCF_017152085.1 Staphylococcus sp. EG-SA-2 | reverse complement strand
TGATCTTGAATAATACCTGGTGTATCATACATAAATGATGATTCATCTAAAGGAATATCTATCATATCTAAAGTTGTTCCAGGGAATCTTGAAGTTGTTACTACATCTTTTTCACCAACACTAGCTTCAATCAGTTTATTAATCAATGTAGATTTCCCAACATTCGTTGTCCCTACAATATACACATCTTCATTTTCTCGAATATTCGCAATTGATGATAATAAGTCGTCTATGCCCCAGCCTTTTTCAGCTGAAATTAATACGACATCGTCAGCTTCCAAACCATATTTTCTTGCTGTTCGTTTTAACCATTCTTTAACTCGACGTTTATTAATTTGTTTCGGCAATAAATCCAATTTATTTGCTGCTAAAATGATTTTTTTGTTTCCGACAATACGTTTAACTGCATTAATAAATGATCCTTCAAAGTCAAATACATCCACGACATTGACGACAATACCCTTTTTATCCGCAAGTCCTGATAATAATTTTAAAAAGTCTTCACTTTCTAATCCTACATCTTGAACTTCGTTATAATTTTTCAAGCGGAAACAACGTCTGCAAATCACGTCATCACGAAACATATTATGCTCTGGTACAAAACCAGGTTTATTTTTATCTTCAGATTGAAGTGGCGCACCACAACCGATACATTTTAAAATGTCAGACAATCAATTTTCCTCCCATGTGATATAACCTTTTTTACTGAAATGACGTAATAATCGTCTTTCAATTAATCTATTAACCTTAGTAATAAAGCCATCAGTTCGTTTAACTGGAACAACCATAATTGTATATAGACCTCGACGATTACCACCAAATACATCAGTAAGCATTTGGTCACCTATAACAACAGTTTGATCTGGTCTGATATTCATCTTAGTTATTGCTTTATCAAACGCTTTCCCCATTGGCTTTCTCGCTTTAAAAATAAAATCGATGTCTAAATGCTGACTAAAACTAGCAACACGAGACTCATTATTATTAGACACGATTGTAATAGTGATTCCTTTTTCATTAGCTTCCTTAAACCATGCTTTAACACGTTCTGTAGGTTCTTTAACATCCCAACCTACTAGCGTATTATCTAAATCTGTAATAATACCTTTAACGCCTTTGTCCACTAACTTGTCTAAATCAATTTGAAATATTGATTGAACATATGAATTCGGCATAAAAAACTTGCGAACTAAACCCATTTAACTCACCTTTACCTTTTTATAATTGAGACACTAATGCTTCAACAGTTTGACTTGATGATACAGCTGCTTTTTCTAAAAATGCTTCGAAGCTCATTTCCGCTTCTCCATTTGCTAAGTCTGAAACTGCACGAACTACAACAAATGGTACATTAAATTGATAACATGTTTGTGCAATTGCAGTTGCTTCCATTTCAACCGCCATCGCATTTGGAAATGCTTTTTTAATTTTTTGACGTTGTTCAACACTACCGATAAAGCTATCACCACTTACAATTAAGCCTACTTTAGCTGTTAATTGTTGTTGTTGTACAACTTGAGATACTTTTTCTATTAAAGGTTTACTTGATTGAAATGCTACCGGCATCTGTGGTATTTGTCCATATTCATAACCAAATGCTGTTGCATCCGCATCATGATATTTTACATCATCACTTATAAGAACGTCACCTACATTTAAACTTTCATCTAAAGCTCCAGCAGAACCTGTATTAATAATGACGTCCGGTTTAAACTTATTAATTAATAATGTCGTAGAAATTGCAGCATTAACTTTTCCAATGCCACTTTGGGTAATCACTACTTCTCTATCTTTTAAAATGCCAGTATAAAATTTAACATGTGCAACTGAAATTTCGCTTAATTGTGTTAATTTATTTTTTAATATTGTTACTTCTTCTTCCATGGCACCAATTATACCAATCATCCTTTGATTCACCTCTTTTAAAAAATCCTAGCATTTGTTATTTTATCACATTTTAATCACTACAACGACAAGTATCATGATTTTCATTACTGTATAAAACTTTTGCTTTATTTTTATAAAAAGCTCTTTCAATAACTTGGTATCATAAATAATTATTTTTGAACTCATAACAGTGAATTCGATGCTTCTAATTTGTCTATTTTTCAAAAACTAATCATATCAATTACATCAACCAATCGTGTCAAGAAACTTTATTAAATAACAGGAAAATGATATGTTTAAAATAATAATGATGAAATAAGAGGATTTTACAATGGCTGAAAATAATCAAAATAGTCTCGTAACAAAGATAGCTACATACGGCAGTTTTATTGCAATTGCGTCGTTTGTCATTTTATTTATAAGTATATTTTTAAAGTTTTCATTTAATATCGAGTTTATAGCAACAATTATGAACATATGTCGCTACACTCTAATTCTAGGATTTATACTTATGTCCTTACCTGATGTTGTTGATAAAAACATCAAGAAAATTATATTCGATGCATTTATTATCATCGTCTTTATCTTCTTTTTACTATAGTAGTTTTATTTTGTAATTACACAGTTAATCATATTTGTTTCGTATCGAATTCCTGTGTGCATTAAAGATAATTCTAATAGAAAATAGCAGTAAGACTTTTCTAAGTGTTAGCATCCTTACTGCTGTTTTCATTTGTAACAATATAATGTCAGGTACTTTATATTTCACTGTCAAAGATTATTAATGATTAACTTAATTAAATTATGATTTGAATAAATAGATATCTAAATGCAATTTGTCTCTATTGATAGTTTTATTATCAGCATACATTTTTAATACCTCATAACCATACTCACCATTTAAATTATAAAAATTATATTCTATATTTTGTTCATCATCATTATGATATTTAACATACCCTTTAACAATGTCGCCACCTTGTTCGTACAACTTATACTTCTCATTCAAATAATTTCTTAATTGAACATCTAATTCTTGAATGGTAACAATTTTCTTTTTTCGTTTTTACTGCAGTTAGTTCTATTTCTGTTTGATGTCCGTCAATCCATAAATTAGAAGGTATATTCTTATAATCATCTTATTTATTATTGTCACTTAAAGTAACACCACCATAACTACATTGCGTTTTATTGGTTGCTCCCCCATGACATTCATAGCTATAGCTTCCAGCATATATATCGATATTCTTATTTATAAATTTCTTTGAAAGTGCCTCATTTTCGAATTCAACTTTAAAATCCTTTTTCGAAGCAACATTTACGAACATGTCATGAAATAACAAATCATGCTTCAACAGTCTATCGTTTGTGTTTTTATTTTCAAGCTGAGTTGGATTGATGAATGACATCTTAGCATTACTTAGACGCTTTGAATCAAACTTACTTTTATGATGTAAGTCTGAATATTCGATTGCACTCGCTGAATTTGTAAAAATTCCTTCTAACAATAATATTAAAATAAATCCTGTTAAATATTTAACTTCAAACTCCCCCAAAACAATTATTAATTTACATTTGAGAGCGAGACATAAATGATAAACAGGCTGGGACATAAATCAATGTTCTATGCTCTACGAAGTTATATTGGCAGTAGTTGACTGAACGAAAATGCACTTGTAACAAGCTTTTTTCAATTCTAGTCAGGGGCCCCAACACAGAGAATTTCGAAAAGAAATTCTACAGGCAATGCAAGTTGGGGCGGGGCCCCAACATAGAAGCTGGCGGAAAGTCAGCTTACAATAATGTGCAAGTTGGGTGGGACGACGATAAAGAAATACTTTTTCTATAGAAATTAGTATTTCTTATACATGAGTTTTACTCATGTATTCCTATTTTTAAGTACACATTAGCTGTGGCTAATGTGTAAGAACCACTACATAATAAATCATTAGTGGCTCTTTATCATTTCTGTCCCACTCCCTTGAGCCTACAATTTTGATTATGTATCACGTTCATAATACTTTCCAATTTGAAATACCCTGTTCGCAATTATTAGTTGAGTTATATCAACCAATACAGTGTAAACATAAAAATTCCAAACCGTTTAACAGTATATCAGAAAAAATGATAATCATTTCTTTTATTTTTATTAAATTTCATAATGATTCATATAATATTCGCATTAAAACATCACAATACTGATACACAACAAAAAGAGCAGTACATTTGTCATGCACCACTCTCAACAAATATATTTTTCAATGAAGCAATTACGCGATCTTACAAATACTATAAGTATAGCTGAATCACATATTATATTTATTTTATAATCGAATTTAGAAATTCATCACTTATCTCATAAATTATTGGTCTACTTTTAATTTTAACTAAGTAGTTATCATATTTTTTAATTGTATTATTAATTTTTACTCTTCCTACTCCCAATATGTTTTCTAAATCAATTAATGTTAATCTATTTCTTTTATTTCCAAACAATTTATCCATTGAAAGGAGATACAAAAATTCATAATCTATCTGTTTATAATGACTAGTTAAATAAAGCGTTAATTTTTCAGTCGCATCCATTTTTGGTATTAACTCATCAAGTATTCTTTCTTGTCCTGCTATCAATAGCTCAAGCATTGTGTCAATAAATTCCGTCAAATCACCACAATTCAAATGATTTGAAGCAGTCATAAACGCCTTGTAATATTTCGATTTATTTCTATTTATAACATATGAAAATGTCAAAGCAGTATAATTATCATAATAATCACTCAAGAGCTTGGCAATTATAAATCTTCCAACTCTACCATTGCCATCATAAAAAGGATGTATATATTCAAACAGATAATGACTAGCCATGATTTTGAACGGCTGAGGCGCATCAAAATATTTTAAAAATGTTAGCATTTCACCTATATATTCAACAATTTTGGTTTCAGGTTGTAACCCAACATGTATATATTTATTCGTTGACCCATCATGCACACCGACAAAATTTTTACGAAATAGCTCTCCATCTAACTTATCTTGTTCGTTAATTTCATTTGAAACTAATTTATCATAAATCGCTCTAATGTCTCTTACATTATCAACTTTAATTTTTTTATTAAGTTCTATCTCTTTATATTGATCCACGAGGCCTCTGAACTTAAGAAATTCTGATGCTTGGTTATTTAACGCATGTGCAATCTCTTGTTTAGTACTAAATACATTTTCAATTTCATTAGTACTTTGTAATTCATCGATTAATAAATCATTAAAATATTGTTCTCTAGCTGCATATGGTAAAGAATTAAGTGCTCTATCAATTTTTCTACTATTAATTGATATTAATTCTTGTTTTTTTGATAGATTTTTAGTCACCATAAAGAATAGAGGATATTCCAAATCATTAACTTTTTTTCCATTTTCCATAGGTATGATATTAATATTAGTATTGAAAGAAGCTAAAGAATTAAATCTTTTAGTATACTCTTCCTTCATTTTACTTTCATTGTGTTCATGAAAAATACTTTTTAAAGTTCTGTAACCCATTTGCAGCCTCCTCTACTCATTTAAAATGTATTTTTTGTCCAATAAATCCATTTTCATTAGATTAGCTAAATATTATCACTTTTTTTCTTTAAAAACTATATAAATAACTATTTTCTCAATCAATAGAAAAAGATTTTTCATCACAACAAAAAGAGCAGTACATTTGTCATGCACCACTCTCCCTTAAAATATATCTAATTATGCTTTATAAATGAATCACCGGAAATCAAAATATATCTTGCCTAATACTAACAACATTTACAGTGATGCTATTAGTCGAAATGTCTTTTAAAATAACTGAAGTACTTCTTTGAATGAGAATATACCTGTCAATATTGTAACAAGTACTGCAACGATACCAAAGATGAACATCCAATTTGGGTGTTTATAATCACCAACAATTGATTTCTTTTTACTTGCAATCAAAATTGCACCTAACGTAATAGGTAAAATCCATCCATTTATCGCGCCTGCTATAATTAAAAGGCTGATTGGTTTTCCAATAAATAAGAAAATCATTGTTGAAATAACGATAAACACAATCACAATTAAATTACTTCTTTCGTTAAGTGATTTATGAAGTGTTTTTAAAAATGTTGCGCTTGTGTATGCTGAGCCAATTACTGATGACATAGCTGCAGCAAATAACACAATACCAAAAATATTCTTTCCAATTGGTCCAATTGCGTGTTCAAAAACTGACGCTGGTGGATTTTCAGAACTTAGTGTCACACCTGTTACAACAACTCCTAATACCGCTAGGAATAGTAACGTTCTCATAATACCTGTAGTTAAAATACCAGCAATTGCTGATTGATTTACAAATGGTAAATATTGCTTACCTTTAATGCCAGAGTCTAATATACGATGTGCACCTGCAAAGGTAATATAACCACCTACAGTTCCACCAACTAACGTAATGATGGGCAAGACTAATTTCATTGGATGTTCTGGCGCAAATGTATGCACAAAAGCATCACCATAAGGTGGATTAGAAACAAACATCACATATGCCACAACTAAAATCATCACAATACCAAGAATCATTGAAACAACGTCCATAATTTTTTGGCCACTTTTACTTACAAAGATTAATATTGCAAAGATTGCAGTAATAGCTGCGCCCCATTTTACATCTAATCCAAAAATTGCATTTAAACCTAAACCGGCACCAGCAATATTACCAATATTAAAAGCTAGACCACCAAATGCAATCAATATTGAGATAACAGTACCAA
>NZ_JACYHC010000401.1:0-6754 GCF_017152085.1 Staphylococcus sp. EG-SA-2 | reverse complement strand
AGCTTCACCTAAAACGTTAGCACTTTGGCTTGGATCATCTTTAAGGCTTTGGATAAAACCATTACGTTGATCAGCGTTTAAGTTAGGCATATTTAACACTTGATAAAAAGCATTTTGTTGAGCTTCATCGTGTTGCGCAGCATTTGCAGCAGGTGTTACGCCACCAGATATAAGTAATGTACCTAAAGTTACAGATGCAATACCTACACCTAGTTTACGAATTGAATAAATGTTTTTCTTTTTCAAATTAATACCCCCTGTATGTATTTGTAAAGTCATCATAATATAACGAATTATGTATTGCAATACTAAAATCTATATTTATAATTAAATTTAAATGTAAGTTTTACAACTTATAAAATAAATATTTTGCTGAAAGATTTATTCAGGAAGTAAAAGGCTTAAAACCGCAAAATCACGCTATTTCGATTAATAAAAACAGATAAAATATAGAGATATTTTTTATAATGAAAGCGGTTTAATACATATGAGTTAAAAAATATTTTTAAGAATAAAGTGGGGCTTTGAATGTGCTGAGGTTTAATTTCGGAAATGGTTTTAAGTGATATAGAAAATAGAAAGTTGTTCATTATGTGCTGAGGTTTTATTAAAAAATAGAAAACACAAGTGCACTTTAGAATACAGCACACTTGCGTAATAGAGATATTATTCAAAAACAAGATGTAAATGATCTTTATCTGCTAATAATTGATTCACTTGAGCTAATAATTGTTCAGCATGGTCTTGCTGCGCGTCATCCATATGAATTAAAATTTTTCTTTCATCTTCAGTTGAGCGTTCTTTTATTAGATAGCCTTGCTTTTTTAAATTATTGAGAGCTCTAACAGTTTGAGGGTATTTATGGTGGATTGTTTCAATTAAATCTTTAAGAAGAACGATGTTTTTATTTTGAGAAGTGATAATAGCTAGAATTGTGAATTCTACAAAACTTAATGTTAGATGTTTTTTGATAATATTCTTGAAATACATTGTATACATCATCAAGTTTAGAAATTCTTTACTATCTTTTGGTATCATCTGTGATTCACTTTGATCTGCAAGGTTAAATTGTTTAATGATTTGATCAAACAATGTAACACGTTCTGCAATTTTCTCTCGTTGTTCTTCAGATATTGAAATGTAAGTATTACGCTCATCAATTTTACTTCGAACTTTACTAATATATGAATGTTTCACAAGTACTTTTATATGCTGTACTAAATCCGATTGTTTATAACATAAATCTGAAACAATCTTCTTAAATGGAAGTGTGTTTTCTTGCTGATGAAATAAATAAGTCAGTAATATAAATTCTTTTATAGTCATATCGACTTCAGGCTTGACTTTTTTCTTAAAACGAAACATATATGCTTCAATGATTATAAAATCTCTAATTTTGTCATGGTTATTATATTTCATTGTTTTATCTCCTTGTATATGCACTTTATTTTAATATAACACAATATAATAAGAAAAATAATCCATAATTTACAATTAAAAATAATATGATATTTTTATTAAAATTTGTGTTTTTGAATAAATGACATTATCAAACACTATATTTAAATAAGAAATAGTTATCGATATTTGAAAAATCGAAGAATATTGATTGATATTATAGAATATGAGTCGGTGTTATTTGTATATAAAGTATTAATATGTAATTAAGAAAGTCGACGCTTGTTAACAATAACAACAACTATATGTATAAAAAAACCTCGCAACTGTTAGTTAACTGAATCATTTAGCTAACTTCGTTGTGAGGTCATTTTGTTTTAATAATATCGTTATAACTTTTTCACGGTTAATAATAAGTATATGAAGAATGGGGCACCAAAAGCAGCAATAAATACACCTGCTGGCACTTCTTTAGGCAAGAATAAGGTACGCCCAATTAAGTCTGCAATAACAATTGATATGGCACCAATCATTGCTGACATTAGTAACTTTTTAGCATAACTTCCGCGAACGATTGTTTTCGCGATATGTGGTGCGATTAAACCGACAAACCCAATGTTACCTACTAAACTGATTGCCATAGATACGAGTATAGTAGAAGTGATTAATTGGATTAGTTTCATACGTTGTACATGTAAGCCTAAGCCAATCGCTACAGGGTCATCAAGTATAGATATTTTCATTTTTGGTATAACAAGAAATAACAACGGCACAACAGCTAAAATAACCATACCCAAAATGATTGTATCTTTAAACGTAGCACCGTAAAGACTTCCGACTAGCCATGTATAAGCTTTGGCAGCAGATAATTGCTTCGTTGTAATGAGTAATCCTTGGACAAGCGCAATAAACAACGTTTGCATCGAAATACCGATGATTATGAGTATTGTCGGGCGTATTTGTCCTTTCGTTTGAAACACTAATAGTATCATCATTGCAACTGCGCCACCTAATACTGCAAATAGTGGAAGTAAATGTATCGTTAAATGGCTGAAAAATGCAATAAAGACAACAGCACTTAAGCTAGCACCACCTGTGATACCGATAATATCAGGTGAGGCAATTGGATTTTTTAATACATTTTGCAACATTAAACCACTCATTCCTAGTGCGGCACCTGCTAAAATCGCAAGTGTAATGCGAGGTAAGCGTAATACTTCTAAAGTGAATTGATCCATACTGTCATTTGGATTTATAAAGTACATCAGTACGCGTTGTAATGGTATAAAGCTTGAACCAATCATCATACTTACCACTGAAACGATGGCTAAAAAGATTAACGCGAAGATGAGATGGTAATTGTCTTTTTTATTAATCTTTTCGGTCATAAGCGTTGACGTCCTTTCTTCATAATATAGATTAAGACAATAGCGCCAATGACAGCGGTAACGACACCGATAGGCAACTCTAGTGGCTTAATTATTATACGAGCAACAATGTCTGAAATGATCATTAGGATTGCTCCAGCTAATGCAGTAAAAGGAATTAAATACTTATAGTTTGGTGGTAATAATCGTTTGCTAATATTCGGTACGATAAGACCCACAAAGACGATTGATCCAGCTACGGCTACCGAAATACCGGCTAACATACTGATGAGCATAATAATCATCCATTTGATTAATTTTATGTTTTGACCGAGGCCGGTTGCAATGTCGTCACTTGTCATCAAGATGTTGATGTGTGCAGCCATGCTAAATGCAATTAAAATAAGTATCAATACAAGCGGAATAATCCATGGGATATCCCAAATATTACGTAATGAAACGGAGCCACTTAACCAAAATAATAGGCCTTGTAAGTCTGTTTCGTTCATAATAAGTATGCCTTGAGTAAAGGCTGTAAATAGCATCGCAATCGCAGCACCTGCCAAAATGACACGGTGAGGTGAGAATAGTGTTTGTCTAAACATACCTAGCGCAACAACTAATATAGTAACAACAATGGCACCTAAAAATGCAATAACTACAATCATTTTAAAAGATTGAATTTGGATAAATGTAATACTAAAAATGACAAAAAATACTGCGCCTGCATTGACACCGAAAAGCCCTGGTGAGGCTATTGGGTTTCGTGTAAGTGCTTGCATCAACAAACCTGAGACAGCAAGGGCAGCACCAGTCAATAACGCAATGATTGTTCTCGACGCCCGTGCACCAGTGACAACATCATGTAAATCGTTTTCACTATCAAAGTTGAATAACGCCTGTATCACCGTACCTGGTGACACAAGCGTATTTCCAATCATTAAACTTAAGATAGCTACTATTGCAAGACATAAACCAGCAATAACGATTTGGTATTTTGGTTTAAGTAGCATCGTAAAACTCCTTAATTATTTTGATTGTTTTTCAATATTTAACTTTTCATATAAATCGTCAATAAGTTTTAATGAAGATTTATATCCGCCAGCTAAGTTCCAAGTGATTTCATCTAAATCATCAGATACTTGGTTGTTTTTAACTGCGTCTAAATTTTTCCACTCTTTACTTGAAGTCCATTCGCTTTCAGTCTTTTTAACTAATGCAGCATCTTTCGCATTTGGATCTGATTTTACTACAAAAATATGATCAGCGTTCATTAATGGAATGCTTTCTTTAGATGTAAGTTGGATAATATCTTTACCATTATCAACTTGTTTTTGTAAGTCTTTATTACGTTTGAATCCTAAATCATTTAAGATTTCACCAGCATATCCACCAGCATAAATTCTTGTATGATCAGCACGGAAGTTAACAACTGAAGCTTTCAATGGCCATGCATCTTTATACTTTGCTTTTGCATCTTTTTGGAATGCAGCTACTTTATCATCGTACTTTTTAAGTAAATCTTCAGCTTCTTTTTCTTTCCCTAAAGCTTTCCCCATTAACTTAGTTGTATCTTTGAATTTGAAAACTGTATCAGTAGAAACTGTTGGTGCGATTTTAGATAATTGATCGTAAACTTTTTCATTTCTAACTTTTGACGCGACAATTAAGTCCGGTTTTAATTTAGAGATTTCCTCTAAGTTAGGTGCAGGTTCTTGACCTACAATCTTAGTATCTTTTAAATCATTTTTTATGTATTCGAATTTCGGTTTTTGTGTCCATGATTCTACAGCACCTACAGGTTTAACACCTAAAGATACAGCGACGTCAGTGGCACCTTGATATAGCGTAACAACACGCTTTGGTTTCCCTTTAATTTCAGTTGTACCCATTGCATGTTTAATTGAAGTTGTTTCCTTATCTTTGTTATCAGATGATTGTTTATTTGAATTCCCACTACATCCTGCTAAAACAAGTAGGAAAGCAAGCGTAACAACAAGCATTTTAATTACTTTATTCATTGACTAATTAGCCTCCTTCGTGATGTATGACAATGAGAATCATTATCACGATTTAGTATGAATTAAATTTTTTCCTAAGTCAATAAAATATTTATGATTTACATGCAACTTATAATTATTTGACATATAAATGCATAAAAAATATAATCCTAATTACTTGATAGTGAGAATCATTATCAATTAGGTAACACACAATATTATAGAATTTTAAATTTGAGGAGGAAGCGCTTTTGATTGAAAAAAGTCAAGCATGTCACGATTCATTGTTAGATTCTGTAGGGCAAACACCTATGGTTCAACTTCATCAACTATTTCCGAAACATGAAGTGTTTGCAAAGTTAGAGTATATGAATCCTGGAGGCAGCATGAAAGATCGACCTGCCAAGTACATCATTGAACATGGTATTAAACATGGTTTAATCACTGAGAATACACATTTAATTGAAAGTACTTCTGGTAATTTAGGCATTGCGTTGGCAATGATAGCTAAAATCAAGGGATTAAAACTCACGTGTGTTGTTGATCCTAAAATATCACCAACAAATTTGAAAATTATTAAAAGTTATGGTGCCAATGTAGAAATGGTTGAAGAACCTGATGCACATGGGGGTTATTTAATGACTCGTATTGCAAAGGTGCAAGAACTGTTAGCCACTATTGACGATGCATATTGGATTAATCAATATGCGAATGAGTTAAATTGGCAATCCCATTATCATGGTGCAGGCACAGAGATTGTTGAAACAATTAAGCAACCTATAGATTATTTTGTCGCGCCAGTCAGCACGACAGGTAGCATTATGGGTATGAGTAGAAAAATAAAAGAAGTGCATCCAAACGCACAAATTGTTGCTGTTGATGCGAAAGGGTCAGTCATTTTTGGTGACAAACCTATTAATAGAGAATTACCTGGTATCGGTGCTAGTCGTGTACCCGAAATATTGAATAGATCAGAAATTAATCAAGTGATCCATGTAGATGATTATCAATCTGCTTTGGGCTGTCGAAAACTGATTGATTATGAAGGCATATTTGCCGGAGGTTCAACAGGCTCGATTATTGCAGCGATTGAGCAGTTGATAACGTCAATTGAAGAAGGTGCAACAATTGTCACGATTTTACCAGATCGAGGCGATCGTTACTTAGATTTAGTTTATTCAGATACATGGTTAGAAAAAATGAAATCAAGACAAGGAGTTAAATCAGAATGAATAGAGAGATGTTGTATTTAAATAGATCAGATATTGAACAAGCGGGAGGTAATCATTCACAAGTTTATGTGGACGCATTAACAGAAGCATTAACAGCCCATGCGCACAATGATTTTGTACAACCGCTTAAGCCGTATTTAAGACAGGATCCTGAAAATGGACACATCGCAGATCGAATTATTGCAATGCCAAGTCATATCGGTGGTGAACACGCAATTTCAGGTATTAAGTGGATAGGTAGTAAGCACGACAATCCATCGAAACGTAATATGGAGCGTGCAAGTGGTGTCATTATTTTGAATGATCCAGAAACGAATTATCCAATTGCAGTTATGGAAGCAAGTTTAATTAGTAGTATGCGTACTGCAGCAGTTTCAGTGATTGCAGCTAAGCATTTGGCTAAAAAAGGATTTAAAGACTTAACAATCATTGGTTGCGGGCTAATCGGAGACAAGCAATTACAAAGTATGTTAGAGCAATTCGATCATATTAAACGCGTGTTTGTTTACGATCAATTCTCTGAAGCATGTGCACGCTTTGTTGATAGATGGCAACAACAGCGTCCGGAAATTAATTTTATTGCGACAGAAAATGCTAAAGAAGCAGTATCAAATGGTGAAGTAGTCATTACATGTACCGTAACGGATCAACCATACATTGAATATGATTGGTTACAAAAGGGTGCATTTATTAGCAACATTTCTATCATGGATGTGCATAAAGAAGTCTTTATTAAAGCTGACAAAGTCGTAGTAGA
>NZ_JACYHC010000400.1:0-23542 GCF_017152085.1 Staphylococcus sp. EG-SA-2 | reverse complement strand
AAAGGACTGTTATATGGCCTTTTTACTTTTACACAATTATACGGACTTTATCTAATGACATTCTATATTTATGCGATTCTCAAGAAAAAAATAATGTTTATAAAAATTTTATTCTGGATGTAAAGAATTATTTTGAATATAGTGGTGAGAAAAAAATGAATGACAAAATAAATCATTTGATTAAAATAACAGGATGGTTTACAGGACTCTTTTTCTTGTTACTAATTATAGTATCATGTACGGTATGGCAAATAGGATGGATAGATATCATAAGTTATACTGTAACAATATCAACATTTATTACTATAGGGTATGAAAGGTTTATGTGGAAGTGGAAATTGTTTCGTATATTTAATAAGCAAGCTGATATATCAGGAGATTATGAGGCAACACTCAGACATTTTTATGGAGAAGGTGGAATTAAAAAGGTAAGTGTGGAAATAAAACAAACTTTTTTAACAGTAAATATTGAATTCAGAAGCGATGAAATTACTAGTAATAGTATTACAGCAGATATTATTGAAGAACATGGTAAAAATATATTGTACTATACTTATATAACAAATCCAAAAGCCGAATTCGAAAAGAAAAATCCTATTAATCGAGGAACAACAAGATTAATAGTTGAAGAAAATGAATTGACTGGAAAGTATTGGACTGGAGCCGAAACCACAGGTGATCTAAGACTCAAAAAACTAAAATAAAGTATTGATACCAAAATAAATTCAATTTTATTTTGGTATTTTTAGCAATATCACTAACAAGGGGAAGCTTATCATAAATGATGCGGTTTTTTCTTGAAAAATTTAATTAGATATTAGAATCCTTTAATTTATTTGAAAATCAGAAGTGAGTAACAATGGTAAGTGAAATAGTTAGTGCAATAATTGGAATTATAGGGATTTATTGAGATGTATGGAGATGCGGGGCATTTATCGAGTAGATTACAATTAGAGCATGTAGGTGATTTGCTTTTTCATGCAAGTAAAGATAAACTTTTAAAAATCCTATAAGAATTTAGAAACTTTAGAATAACTAAATATTAAAAAAATATCGTATGAAAGTGAAATTAGGATGAGAGACCATAGCTAAATTAAAAATTTTAGCAAAAACTAACTTAAAGACTGCGAGTAATCTTTAAGTTAGGTTAAAAATAATTAATTTAAGCAAAATTATCTGCTTTTTGTGATCGTAGCCATCTATAATAATCTTTTGCTAGTAGTTGATAGACAGTGTCATAAAAGTCTCTATTATTGCTAAACATTTTAGAGTATGCAGCTTCTCCTTGATTATATTGATCAATCAAGAAGTCTTGGAATTGTTGTTGGAATAAACTATTCGCAAACATTTCTTCGCTGTTGTTTTGAGCCATATTTACAAGTTTCGCATCTGTATTGTTTATCAATGTTTCTCGCATGTTTTTAACGAGTACTCTATCGCCTTGAGTAAAATCATTTGGAAAACGTTCATTGATTTTGTGTATAATTTCATTTAAAGAATCGTATTCTTCTTCAGGTCTAACAGTTGCATTCACTTCTGAAGGATGAGCCAATTGCCCATTTTCTACATCTTCATTGACGAGTGCTATATCTCCTTTGAAATCTTCCTGCAATTTATAGTATTCTAACTTTACTTTGTCTTCAATATCGATATAGTTGCGTTGTTTTTCAGGAATAAATTTTAACAAGAAACCAGTGAAAATACTTTCTTCTAGTAACTCTTTATCAAAAGTACGATCAATTTGAGCGATATAGTTATACCATTTGTTGAAGTTCCTTAGTGTAACTCTGAAATCGTATTGAACATCTTCTGGTAGGTCACTGTATCTACTAATAACGGGGCGTAACACGCTACTCAATCGACCAAGTAATTGATCATTTTGCTTTTGTTTTGCTTGACGATTTAATTTCATTACTGTTTGAATATCATCATCATTGTATATATGGAATTTACGTAGTTTACTCTGTGTATCATAAATTAAATTAATATTAATTTCTTCTTTTAGAGAAGTTGCTTCGTAAAAAGGTTGGAATGCTTCATATATTTCTTCTGCTGTATTTACAAAATCAAGAATAAAAGTATCTGTTTTTCCAGGCATAGTACGATTGAGGCGAGACAATGTTTGGACTGCCTTTACTCCGCGTAATCTCTTATCGACAAACATTGTATGAAGTAAAGGTTCGTCAAATCCCGTTTGGTATTTTTCTGCGACAATTAATAAATTAAAGTCTTCACTATGAAATGCTTCTTTCAGTTGATTTTCTTGGATGCGTTCTCCAGAATGTGTTAAGTTCATCTTCGGCTCTGTATATTCAATTCCATCATCTTCTACAGTACCTGAAAAAGCGACTAACACATCCATATCCGTGTATCCTTTTTCTTTGATGTACTTTTTGAACTCTTGCATATACCGTACGGCGTGGAGTCGTGAAGCTGTCACAATCATTGCCTTTCCTCTACCTTGGACTGCTTTTTGTGTCACTGATCTAAATTGTTCAATCATAATCTCGGCTTTTTGTCTAAGTACCCAAGGATGAAGAGATTGATATTTAGCGATAGCTCGAACTGCTTCTGTTTTTGGCAATTCTGGGTCTTCTTCAATCGATTTCGCAATTTTATAGGAAGTGTTGTATGTCATATAATTTTGTAAAACGTTTAGAATAAATCCTTCTTCAATGGCTTGTCTCATACTATAAATATGAAATGGATGATAGGACCCATCTGCTTGTTTTGTTCCAAACATTTCAATCGTTTTCTCTTTCGGTGTAGCTGTAAAAGCAAAAAAACTTAAGTTGTCGTGTTGACCTTGGGACAGTAATGTTTGAACAATTTGATCTTGGTCATCTAGCGATTGATCTTCAACGCTTTCTTCAAATTCTTGGTATTCCTTTAAAGAAGCTTCTTTGTCTGCTAACGCATGTTTTAATTTTTGTGCACTGCTTCCTGTTTGAGAAGAATGCGCTTCATCGACCAAAATCGCAAAACTTCTACCTGCTGTATTATCTATTTCATCATAAATTACTGGGAACTTCTGTAATGTAGTAATAATAATTTTCTTTTGGTCATTTATAGCTGTTTTTAAATCTTGAGAAGTTTTATTATCTCCAATAGTTTCGACTTGCCCAACAGTATGCTCGAAACTCATTAATGTATTTTGAAGTTGGCGATCTAAAACAGTACGGTCTGTAACAACAATGACCGATGAATAGATTGGTTGATCCTCATTACTATGCAAGGAAGCGAGATGGTATGCCAACCAAGCAATACTATTAGACTTACCCGAACCAGCAGAATGTTGAATGAGATAATTCTTTCCAGGACCATGGTGCTGAGTATCTGATATTAATTTTTTCACAACATCCAGTTGGTGATAACGTGGAAAAATTAGTAGTTTTTTCTTTTCTTCTAAATTCATAAACCTTTCAAAAATATCCAATAATTGATAGCTTGTGAGTACATTCTCCCATAAATAAGAAGTAGGGTATCCAGATGGATTAGATGGATTTCCTGCACCTCCAACACGACCAGGACCATTAGATCCTTGATCGAATGGCAGAAAGTAAGTGTTCCCTTTTGCGAGTTTTGTTGTCATTAACACATTAAAATGATCTACTGCAAAATAGACTAAGAATCGAGAGTTAAATTGAAAAATTAATTCCTTTGGATCTCTATCTTGTTCAAATTGTAATCTCGCATGTTCCACATTTTGGCCTGTATATTGATTTTTAAGTTCTAATGCAACAAGAGGAATCCCATTAATCATTAACACCATATCAATAGTGTTTCTATACTTATTACTATATTGAAATTGTCGCACACATTGAAAACGATTAGCTTCATAATTTTTTATATTTTCTGTATTTAAAGATGATGCAGGTTGAAAGTAAACAACTTTAAAAGAGACTCCTCGATCTCTGATACCTTTACGAAGGACATGTAAGATGCCGTGATTTGTGATTTCTTCATTTAGTCGTTTTAAAAACTTCTGTTCTGCATTTGTACGATAGATTGATACGTATCGCTTCCAATTTTTTGGTTGAGTTTGTTTTACAAATTCTAATAATACTGTTGGATCGAGTGCGATATTTGCATCGTAATGAGTATCTTGAAATCTTACTGACTCCCATCCCCCGTACTGAACTAGACTCGCTTCTATATCTTGTTCAAAATTAATTTCTTTATTTTTTATCACTGATATCACTCCTTACACTTCTTTTTTACCTGTGACATACTCATAAATTAATGATTTCTTATAATTCTCTAACTCTTTAATAACTTTTGTTTTATCTTCAATGAGCCTATCGATAGTAGAAACTTTATCATCTAGATATTGGACGATTTGTTGTTGTTCATGCAATAGAGGGATCGCATAAGAATAATTATAGAATTGACCTTGATATAGATGTTTAATGGTGCTAGCACCTTGATTATTAGAATTGTACCAATTCCAAAACATATTTGATAACAAATTATAATACATAAATTTTTTATTAATAGTATTTTTTAATTTTTCCCTAATCAGTAGTACACCTGAATTTAATGAAACTTTTTTTGGAACATTTGTTGCTAAAGCGACTTTTCCAATCGTGCCGTCTTTAGTGATTAATAAATCATTTTCTTTAATATGAATATCTGGAGCTTCTTCAAAACGTTCTTCACTAATTCTAACGCAAGAATCCCACCTGATTATGCCTTTTTTGAAATCAGTTCCCGTTATGAGATAGGGTCCTACAGTCTGATATTCATTAGAAGTTAAACCTTGCCATCCAATACGCCCTTTTAAATTGAAATCATGTTTAATTTTTCGAACACTCCAATTTGAAGGGATACTACCAATCCAATCATTACCACTTTCTTTCATTTCCACATTCGGGTCTATGCCTTTTGTCACCGCTTCTGTGATGAGTGATTGTTTGTATTTTTTAAGTTCTTCGATAGATTGATATGTTGTGTCTATGATATTTGAGATAATTTTTAATTGGTAATTAATGTATATTTCAATTTTTTTAATAGTTTCTTTCTCAGGTAACGCAATGATAAAATTTTGTATATCTGTAGCAGATATGTTAGGTTGAGCTGATCCTGATGAGAATAAGTTAATATATTCGCTAAATAAACCAGTATTTATATAATAATAAATAAACTTACTAAAAGAAGACCTTATGATTCCCACTCTTTGATTTATATAATATAAATCGTCTACTTGTTCTATCAATAAATTTTTTCCAGTTGTTCCCCCACTCATAGCAAAAAGAATATCATTATTTTTTAATAAATATTTAGTTGGAAATTTGAGAGATTCGTTTGAGTAAGAAAGGTTATCGAGAATAATCTCCTTGGTATTAAATGACTTAATTGTTATTACTTTTTTATTATTATCTGAAATCGTGAAAAGTTCACTTTTAAAGGCATAACCACTTATAAAGTCAATAATATTTTTAAGCTTAGTAATAGTCCAATACTTTGGTATATATCCAATCCACTCAATTCCGCTGTATTTCATTTCTCTACTCATTTGTATCCACTTCCTTTCCAGATAATGCTTGGAAGTTTTTAATAATAGACTCTTCGAGTTGTTTAATACGTTCTGAAATAACTTCAGATGGTTCTGGTGGTGTATATTTGTAAAACAATCTAGTAAATGGAATTTCATACCCTATCTTATCTTTTTTACGATCCATCCATGCATCTTGATTAAATGGTAATATTTCACGTTCAAAATATTCATTAATATCTTCTGTTAAGGGAATATCTTCTGTATCTCTAAGGTTCGTGTCTACACTCTTGCTTCCATTCTTTTTATAAACGATATCTCCGTTTTCGTCTCGTTGCGGTCGTTCAATAGTCACTCGAGTAAAACCAAATGATTCATTCTTAAGTATTTTTGACTCTACAGTTCCATCTCCTAGATAGTATTCTTTATCATTAAATTCTCCATAAGCTTGCACAATCATTTCTCGACATGCTTCAGAAATATCTACGCGTTTTTCACCAATATTCTTACGACGTTTTTCATACATATTGGACGCATCAACGAGTTGTACTTTCCCTTGACGTTCTGGAGATTTATCTTTAGTAATAATCCAAATATACGTTGAAATTCCTGTATTGTAGAATAAGTCGTTAGGAAGTTGGATTATGCCCTCTAACCAATCATTCTCAATTACGTACTGACGAATTAAACTCTCGCCAGCACCTGGGTTTCCAGAGAATAAGGCAGAACCGTTGTGAATAATTGCCATGCGTCCTGTTTCCTTTAATTTTGAAATACCATTGAGTTGAAATAACAACTGTCCATCACTAACTCGAGGCAATCCAACACCAAAGCGACCGAGTTCACCAAGTTCATGTTCTGCTTTTACTGCTTTTTGGTCCTTTTTCCAATCGACACCAAATGGTGGGTTGGAGATACAGTAATCAAATGTAAATCCTTCAAACCGGTCGCTCGTTAATGTACTTCCAAGCGCCATGTTTTCAGGATCTCCCCCACGAATCATTGTATCTGCTTTCGAAATCGCATAAGTTTCAGGATTTAGCTCTTGACCAAAGGTAGCTACTTCGGCAGTATCATTCATATCGTGAATACGTTCTGTCATTGCTGAGAGCATTTGGGAAGTTCCCATTGTTTGGTCGTAGACAGTTTTGAAAACATGTTCTTTAAACAAAGTATCTTTATCTTCGATAAGCAATAAATCAGTCATGAGATAAATGATATCTCGACTCGTGAAGTGTGCACCTGCTTCCTCGTTATAGCTTTCCGAAAATTTTCGTACAAGTTCCTCGAACACGTATCCCATATCTGTGCTTGTCATTTTGTCTGGACCTAGATATGCATCTGCTTTGTTAAATTCTTGAATCACATAAAATAGCACGTCATTATCTGCCATTGTCGTAATTTCAACGTCGAACTTAAAGTTATTGAGAATATCTTGCATGTTTTCAGAGAAACCATTGAGATAAGCTCTAAAGTTTGATTCAATATTTGCTGGGTCTGCGAGTAATGTTTCAAAAGTATATAAGCTTGTATTATAAAATGAATACCCTGAAGCGTTCTTCAAAAGGCGTTCTCGCATTACGTCATTTATTGATTGGGTATTTTCTGCAGTCTTAAGAACTTTGTCTCGCGTTTTTAGTAATGTATCGTGAAGACGTTTAATGACAGTCATTGGTAAGATAACCTTTCCATATTCATGAGGTTTGTATAAACCCCTTAAAATGTCTGCAACATTCCAAATAAGGTTTGCTTGTTTTTGAACATTAATTGATGTTTGTTGATGTCTTTTAAATTCGCTCATTATGTATATCTCCTTTAATAGATAAAAAAGTAAAATTCTCTATTTCTATATTATCAGAGATAGAAACAATTTTTTAAATAGTTCTTAAATAATCCTATTATGTTAATTAAAAATAGAAAAAAATAGTAATAAGAGCATCCCTCACCATAAAAGTGAAGGATGCTTTAGTTTTATTAGAATATAGTTTTCATTTTAATAGATAATGGTTAATAATTGTCTGTAAATCATTATTAAGGACCGTTGTTATAGAGTCATCATCCATAAAATCGTCATAGATTTTATCAAGTATTTCTTCATCTTCAATCGCTGTAAAATGATGTACTAGTCCTTTTACGATAGATATATAATTTTGAGATGCTAAGCAATTAGGAACCGTTCGCCAGTCTGATTGTGTAGTTTCATGGTTCATAGGTAAGCCTCCTTTATTTCAATGTCCATTTTTGACGCGCTTTAGGATTGAGTGGATGCATAATTTCATTTGTTGCTGGATTTATGAGCTTTTTGACTTTCTTTTTATGAGGTTTTAACATTTCCATCACCTGTGATACACGTTCTATAACAACTGGTCGCTTAGCATAGGCGCCATAAGCTAGAATCACTGTGTCACTTTCACTAATCGTCTTCATCAAGTGAATGTCTGTGTGTTTGTCATAAGGCTCTTTGATATGTTTAAGGTTCTCTGGGGTTTTAATATTTGAAAATAGATTCACAAGATATACAGCACCATATTGTTCAGAATTCGCTAATTGGTTAAGAATAAGAACAGTAGTAAGATCGAGTGATAACACACCATCTAAATGGGGGTACATCGTTATCACTGTACAAGCTGGTTTCTTTTCATCCCAAGTTTTCTTGAGTAAATAGCGGTGCTGTTTGTCATCGCTAAATATGGCTTCTGTGTGTATTGTACTTTTAATTGTATTCATATATCATCATTTCCTTTAGTATTCTTCTGGTAAAAGCATCACATAATAAAAAACGTCTACATCATCTTCTCGGATGACGTAGACTTTCTTAGGTAATGCATTTTGATTTTTTATATAGTTTGTATAGTGATATTCCAATTTGTATGCGGGTTGTTCTTGTTCATGTGTGATTGAGAGTATATTTTCATCTTCTTGTAGTTTAAAAATGTGTAGGTAATCTGTATTAAGTTGATTGTCTCGATCTTTTACCATATTCCAAAGTAGGATTTGAAGGTCTAGAGATAGTTGTTTACTAATGCCTTTTGTGATGTATCGATTGATTTTCATACTATTTTCCTCCATTTTGCTTTTCTTTCATGATGTCAATTACTTCGTTAATAACTGTAACAGATAGTTGAGCGATCTTGATCCAGTTCATATTATTCTCCTCCTTTTTGTAATAGATGACGTTCATCGATAATTGTATTTTTAGTATCTGTGAGGTATAGAAAGTCCATATCAAAATGATCCAGATAACCAATACTGATGAGTTGGTTATTGGCGTACATAAGAAATGGATAGATACTTAGCTCATGTAGTTCATCGTTATAGTAGGTATAAGTTTCAAGTGTAAGATGCGCAAGTGGGGTATGGTCTACAAAGCGAGTAGGAAGTATATTTTCTGCTGCTTCTTCTAACGCTTCACATTCCCATGTTTCATTGTTAGATAGTTGGAATAGACGAGTTATATATTGTTTGAGTTCTTGAGTGGTTGTTTTCATATCATTGCCTCCTAGATAGTGTTAGCGATGTATTTCATATACATCACTGAGATAATATATATTTGATTTATCATTTATTACGAATCCCGGTGGGAATAAGAGAAAATCCCATATGAAAAACTGCTACAAACATTGATATGACAAGAAAATCCCGTTATCCCGCTCATTTGTTGGGAAATATAGGTATATATTTATATATTATTTGGATTTGGTGGTGTTATTACGACTTACTTTTTCTTTTTATATTATTTATTTATAAATAATAACGGGATTTTGGGATTACGCTTGCGTAATCCTTCTCCTACATGAAGTTAGCCAATCCCGTTACTATCCCACTTATATTTTGTTTTGGGATGTTCTTTCGTCATATCAATATAAGCTTCACATTGAGCCATGATTTGTTAGCGTGTTGAATATATTTGTTAGATGAGTGTTATTGAATGACGAAAGGACAGTACATAGATATTATATTTGAAAGTAGAGTGTTTGAGGCAAAAACAAAGACGAAGTGCTGAGGAGCACTTCGTCTAGATTGTTATTATTAAAAAGTTGTTTAATAATTTCATTATTGAGCTTGAGAGTGACATAGAATTGTTTTTTATGATTCTCGTCTTTACGAATATCAATACGGTCAATAACCGTTAGGTATAATGCTTTGAGCTGTGATTTATCCATGGATTCTATATTTTGAAATATTCGTTGTAATAGGGCAGCGATTTGTTTCGTATCATAAGATGGTTTCTCTTGATTTTGTTGCTGCTTGAGTTGATTCATTTGGTTTGTAATATCATTCAGTTTTGTTTCATATTGATGAATGGTTGGTTTGAGTGCAGATGTTAAGTCTGGATTGTCTTCGATGGTTTGAACGAGATTTTTAAGTTTGATGTTTACTTCATCAAATTGTTGTTGTTTATAAGCAATATCATGATTGAGTGCAGCTACATCGACTTGATTATCTTGATTAACACGTTCGACAACTTGTTTGAGAACTTTATCGCTTTTGACAATTTCAAGTATTTGATCCATAACGTATTTCTCAATGACATCGGCTCTAACGCTATTCGCAGAACATACTTTTGAGCCTTTGTTTCGGAAGTTACTACAAGAATAATAACGTATTCGCTTCTTAGTACCATCTTTCAATGTGTTCGTTGTGTTACTAGCTGCCATTGGTGCACCACATTGTGGGCAGTGAATAATACCTGTTAATAGATTGGTTCCTTTCCCATGAACTTGAGGTTTTTGACTGACCTGTTTTTTGCGTGATTGGACTTTATCCCATAATTCTTGACTAATAATAGGAGGGTGTTTACCATCAGCTATAATAGGTTTATCATTTAGTCCTTTACGACGCTTTTCATTCCAATCTTTGTACTTCGCAAATTGAATTTTACCAATGTAGAATGGATTGACTAAGATATAGGTTATTGAATTGATACTAAATGGATTGCCTTTTTTAGTCACATAGCCTTTGTGATTGAGTGCATTGGCTATTTTACGATAACCATGACCTTTGGCATAAGATTCAAAGATATATTTAACGATGTTAGCTTCATGTTGATTAATCATTAATTCTTTTTTATTATCAGGTATGTTATTATATCCTAATGGAAGATTGCCTTGATAATAGCCCTTTAAAGCTCTTTGATGTTGCCCGTTGTAAATATTCTCTAAAATTGTATTTCTTTCAAATTCGGAAAACTTGCAAGTATCTGGAGCATTAACTTGCCTGTTGAATTTTTGACTTCCATACGTTCAGACAAGCTAAAAAATTCAACATTTTGACGATGAAGTTCTTCGACGATTGTAAGTAAATCGGAAGTATTACGTGCCAAACGATTTGTTTTATAAACCATAACACAGTCTAATTTTCCATTTTTAGCATCATTTAACATGCGCTGTAATTCAGGACGGTTCATAGATTTTCCTGATATACCCCGATCTGCATATATATCAACGAGTTCATAGCCGTTGAATTGGCAATATTGCTCTATTTGTGTAATTTGTCCCTCGATGCTATAACCCTCTACTTGTCTCTCTGTGGACACGCGAATGTAGCCTCCTACAAGCTTTTTCTTCATTTTATCCATTATAATCCATCCTTTCTTTAATTATACAATTGATAATTTCATAGTCTGCTTTACAATATTCAGTGGTTCGTTTTTGAAATAGATGCCAGCGAGGCTTTTATTTTTAGAAATATTAATTTCATCAATATAGGGGTACAACATGTTTAGCGTGAAACGTTGTTGAATGATGTTTTGGAAAGCTTTTCGAATTTGATACGCACTGATTGATGATATAGGTTTTGATTGTTGATGTAATGAGTGCGTTTGTTCTTTGAACGTTTCTGCATCAATTTTGCCTTGGGCTAATTTTTCTATCAGCTGCTCGTGATTGAGTGTAGTTTTAATTTCTATATCTCTTTGTCTTTTGAGTCGTTGTTGAATAGTATGGTTTATTTTTGAATAGAGCTGTTGATTTTGAAAGAAGTCCTGACAAGTCGCTAAAACACTTGTTTCTAATTCTTGTGCGTTGATTCCTTTAAATTCACAAACAAAGCGAGCGTTATTCATATTTTGCGGACAGACATAGTAACGCAATGAATGATCTGGTTTTCGGACAGTCATGTTTGTGAGTGTCGAATGACAATAGGGACATTTGATTTTTTGTTTGAGTTGATTTTCTGACGGCTTACATTTTACTTGTTTCTGAGTTCGGGTAACTTGAGCTTCTTCGTATATCGTTGTACTGACAATAGCTGGGAACATGTTTTCATATTGTCCGTATTGATTGATAACACGGCCACAGTAATTAGGATTGAGGATAATATTACGCACTTGATAAGGCTTGCGATTAATGAAGTTATCATCAGCTTCTAAGTATTGCGCAATTTTTTTATAACCATAACCTTGAAGGTAATAATTGAACACAGCTTTTACTGTTGGTGACTTTACTGTGTCTATCGTGAAAGTACCATTATGATAGTGATACCCAAAGGGCGCATGTGTTGTAATTAGTTTACCTTGTCTCGCTTTTTCTTTGATTCCATTTTTGACTTGTTCGCCTATATTATCAGATTCTAGTTCGGCCAAGCTGATGAAAATATTGAGTTTGAGCCGATCGAATGCTTTATCCATGTCGAAGTAGCCATCATGAACGCTTAAGATATGAACATGATACGTTTGACATAATTTCATGAGCTTTAATGCATTTTTTAGATTACGATGAAGTCGATTTAGACGATAGCAACATAATACGTCACATTGTCCTTGTTGAATCAGTTCAGTAATTTGTTGATAACCATTCCGCTTATCAGTACGTCCTGATTGTTTATCGCTATAAAAGGTAATGTGTTGAATATTATGTTTTTCGGCTAATGCCTTGATGGTTTGTTTTTGTGCTGCTAAGGATTGTTGCTTTGTAGTGCTCTGTCGTAAGTAACCTATTGCTTGTTTCATAGTATTTCCTCCTTCCAAAGTGATAATATATATTTATGAACGAATTTATAGATGAGCCCAACACCTGCTGGTGTTGGGCGTTATTATTAGTCATCAGCATGATTAATTTCTTCAACAACTAAATCAGCTAGTAATTCAATCAATTCATCCATTTTATCTAATCCTGTACGATTGCATCTTTAAGTTATTAAAAATCAATTAAATCATCATTCTGTTTTTTCCATGATTCAAGCATCTTTTTGTTATCCAAGTTAATTTTAGCTTTAATAGGTTCAGCATCTTTAGTTAGACCAAAAATAGACGCATATTCTGAATCTAACTTTAAATGGTAAAAAACAAGTGACTGTTTCTTGCCATAGTCATCTTTTACTGTTCTTTTTGTCGTGATTCGATCACGGTCAGATTCGATAAATCCTTTATCTCTTAGTGCATTCACGACATTGTTGACATCCTGAAAGTGTTGTTCTTTCAGCATATCTTTAAATACAGTCGCAATGATTTTGACCTCGATATAATCATCTTTTAAGGCAATTAGTCCATAATTCTCAATCATATTCTTTAACGCTGTGTCATCAGAAAACTTACCACGGTTTTGTGCTACAAATTGTGTAATGACTTCAATCGCTTTATCTGCCAGTGATCGTTCAGAGACTGTATGAGTATGATAATCAATAAAGTAGTCTCTTATTTTAGCGATATCAATATTTGTAGCTAAAACACGACCTAATATTTGCGCAGATGTTGTAATGACTGCATAACGCTTAAACATACGAATACCTGTATTGTTTGCTTCACTCTTCAATTTAGCTTTAAACCAATGATGTTCATCTTTAAACCATTGAATAACTTCCTCTTCACGATTTATAAGGTATTGAGCTACTAACGGTAAAACATGACCATAGTTTAGCGCCACAGCTTTTTTAATATTGTCAGCATTGGTCGCATTTGTAGTAAATTGCTCATTAATTTCAATGGTTCTTACACGTAACCCATCGTTTTGAGCTGAATCAGTAAAAATACTGTATTCTGACGTTGAAATGACAGAAGTTCCCCAATTCTTAGGTGTTTTAACTTCTCCATGAACGTTTGAACGTTGACGCCCTTGACCTTCAGCGATGGAGTACAATAACCCTGTTGTATCTTTAAAAGTTGCTGAGGAGAGCTCGTCAAATACCATAGGTATGCCATAATTGTTACTCAAGTAACCTTCAAGAGCGTTACGTGTGCCATTCCAACTTCGAAAAAGCGTTTTATTACCTTTGGTTGGATTTCCAGCGACGGATACCGCTAAAGCTGCCGCTGTTGATTTACCGGTTGATGACTGGCCTGTAAAACTAAAGATGATACCAGCAAATTCAACCTCATGTTTATGCTTCAGAAAGGCTGTCACTAAGGCAGAAATTCCAAATATGACCGCTAACTCTAGAAGAAGATGACCTTTGACTTCGTTCATATACATATTTAACCAATCTTTAAATGTCCCTTTAGGCTCTAATAGATAAGCACTATCGACAATAGGCTCTAAAGATGCTAACTGATCATATTGTTTAGATGTGTAAACGGTATCTACCATTACAATGTAACCGTGGGGTGTTTCTATGATGCCCGAGCCATCATATAAATCAGAAGTGGGCAGTTCATCGCGCATTAACTGTAGTGCATAGCTCAAATCTCTTATATAACTTTCATTGATACTGTGACCATATTTAATCAAGGAAGGTAAGTTTCGAGTTGTTAAAATATCAGATTCAAATGTATGTTCTTTATCCTTACCGTTAGAAATAATTATTTTTTCTGTATTTTCTGAGGCATGCCAAAATTTAGCTTCAACAACGATACAACTAGATATAGGCACTACTTTTTCCTTATCTCCATCTTTTTTAGGTGGAAAAGTTTTACGCCACGCCTTTGCATCTAATTGGTATGGACCTGCTTCAAAAATGATGTAATGACTCATTAGCGAACACCTCCTTTCGAAGGGTTGCTATCTTGGAGTGGATTAGGTCCGACTTTCATATATACTAAATGACCATTGGTATTTTTACCGATAATAATAAATGGAACACTTGGCGCATTTTTAACAAAATATGCGAACCAACGTCCAACATTTTGTTGTACAGCTTTTGAGCATTGTACATTTGCACGACGGTTCAAGTCATGGAAAGTAAATACTTGTCCCTCCGGTAAAACGAATCCAATTCCTAAAATTCTTCTTTTCAACAGTTTAAAATCATCTTCTTGCTCGTAAGTCATTTGGATCATCCTTTGTATATTAGTCATCATTTAAATGATGCCTTTGTATCTTATATCTACACTGAGATATAAAGTTCTAAATTTGAGAGGAAAATATTAGGACATTGGTATTACACCTTTTGTTAATTAAAAAACCCAACGATAAAAAAATCGTTGGGTTTAAAAAGGTATGTTAATAATATAATTTAGATGCACTATTCAATTTTTTTAAGCGTAATTTATAAAAATCATTAATTACCTGAATCATTAATTTATCAAGAAGACCATTGTAATCGTTATTAAAGGTCTTCCTACTATATATTTCACTAATATTATAATCTTTAAGGTTTGAAATTAATGAATCTTCTATTTTCATTGTTAGTTCTGGGTGCTGTTCAATTGTATTGCGAACTAATAATTTTAATTGAGTATTTCTTACATAACCATTAATAAGATTTTCGAAACGAATTAATTTTTCTTCGTGTTTATCTATTATTGTATTCAACTCATTTTTTAAACTATTCAAACTGTGTAAGGCAATTAATATATCGTATTGAGATGCTTCTTCGATAATACGACTTGAAACATTGACTACTTTATCAATTAAATCAGTTATAGCAGTGAATAATGTAAAATGAAATGTATCCTCAATTGTTGTTAAATAAAATAACTCATTATTACTAATTAACTTATTTTTCTTCATAAATTTATCTATATTATTTTTAGATTTAATAATATCGTCTATTGTTAAATTAACTTTACGTGAACTTTTTTTCATAATACTACGGATAAATTTGAAGTAAGTATCATTATGATCGTATAGATTAAGAGAAACACCAATTACAGCTTGTCTAAATTGATCTATTTCATCAGATTGATTTAAGCTATTATTATTGTGAGATGAAGGTTTGATACTATTAGCTATTTCAAAGTATTGAGAGTTACTCTTTCTTTCTTTAATTAAACCTTCGATTACTAACTTTTTAAAATACTGAGATTTATTTATACTTGAGATATCTTTTTTTACATATGAATCTTGCTTTTCTTTATAAATGAGGTATCTTGTTAAAAAGTCGCTTATTATAATATCATCAATATTTTCTAACGATAAATCTCGATGTTGTTTTAATATCGTATGCTTTAAATCCTTAAAGCTTTCTAAAGAAGAAACTTGATCTTCATTTCTAATATAATTTACTCGCTGTTTAATTTTCTCTAACTCAATATTTTTTTGAATTTCTTTCATAGCTTTGTTAGCTATTTTTTTAGCGAACTCTGTTGTATGGTTGATTGTTTCTAAGTAATCGTTAAAATATGTTTCTAGGTCATTTAAATCTAATATATTCAAAATAGCTGTACCTTGATCAATAAACTCATTTAATAAGTCTTTAATATCAATTTTACTTTGACTATCAATAAAATAATACATTTCATTTTTTATAAAATGTTTAGGGATTTCATCTATAAAAAAACCAATTTTGTCACATTCCACAGTATGTTGCTCCACAGTTTGTTCATCCTGATTTATAAAATAGCTTACATATATAGTTTCGCTAGGTTGAGCTTTTCCACATATAAAATTTGGTCGGTATTCTTTAGGTAAATAATCCTCTAAGTATTCTTCTAATATGAATTCTGAATTAATTTTATGTATAAAATAACTAAAATTCCGAAACCACATTTCTATTTTCCATTTATTTTTAATCATAGTATTACTCACTTTCAATAATTAAATGTATAGACATAATGCTAGTTTTATTTTTAAGATATTTCAATAATGTTTACTAATTTTTCCCTATAAGATAAGATATACAATATAAAAGGGAACAAACGTTCCTATTGGAGGGGTCCTATGAAAAGGTCAGTCGAGTCTTTCAGTGAGTTACATCAAGTTTTAAAGAATTATAGAGATAATAGCTTATGGTTATTTAGAGGTCATAGTAATTTGAATTGGAGTTTAGTTCCGAAAGCTGGTCGAGCACCTTATGATAAATATGATGATGAAGAAACATTTTATGCCTGGAAACGTCAAGCAATGATATTTTTAAAAGAAACTTATAGTGATTGGGATATGCTAACTATAGCGCAACATCACGGATTAGCTACTAGACTATTAGATTGGAGTTTTAATCCTTTAGTTGCTGCCTTTTTTGCGGTGCAAACATATGAGGATTGTGATGCTGTTATTTATGCCTATTTAAAAAAATCGGATATGAATATGAAAGGGGCTACGCCTTTTAAGAGTAAAGGGATAAAAAAAGTAAAGCCTAACGGTCTAGCTTCGAGAGTGGTTAGACAAAGTGGAATTTTTACTATTCATGAGCCTCCTACAAATTCTATTGAAGCTAATCTTTCAGAGAAAGAAGAACTACACAAAATCATCATAAAGAAACATTATCGTAAAAAATTAAGAGAAGAGTTATCTTATTATGGTATCAACGAATTATCATTATTTCCTGACTTAGATGGTTTATCTAGCCATGTTAATTGGATAATGGAGATAAATCCATACGCTTCAAATAATATAACGCAAGAATTAAATTCAATTAATGAATAAGATTATAAAAAGCGAGGTATTATATGTCAGTATTAGAAACTAAATTAAAAAGTCAAATGTCAAAATCTGCAAAAATAGCTAGAAATATGAATAAGTTACCAGATGAAATTGATAGATTAAGAAAAAGGATAGAAAGAATAAATAAAAAAAGAAAACCTACTTCCAGTAATATTAGAGATTTGGAAAAATCTAATAAGCAATTAGTTACAAAGCAGCAAAAACTTGCAGATTTACAAGTTGAGTATACTAAGATTGAGAAAAAAATTAATGAAACAAAAATTAATCTTCAAAAAGAGCAGTCTAGGAATCAAAAGAAATTATCCAGTATGTTAGATAAAAATACAAAAGGAAATGAAGAGATTATGGAAAAATTATTAACTAATTCAGATCAAATAAATGAGATATCAAATCAGATAAAAAAAGCAGTGAATCAAAAAGAGATAATTGAATATGATGTCTTTCTATCCCATTCTAGTTTAGATAAAGAAGATTATGTATCTAAGATAAGTGAAAAACTAATAGAAAAAGGACTAAAAGTCTTTGAAGATGTTAAAGTTTTTGAAATCGGAAAAAGTCAAACAGAAACTATGAATATGGGTATACTAAACTCTCGGTTTGTTGTAGTATTTTTATCCCCCAATTTTATTGAAAGTGGTTGGAGTAGGTACGAATTTTTATCCTTTCTAAACAGAGAAATAAATGAAGAGCATGTTATTATATTACCTATTTGGCATAAAGTGAGTGTTGAAGATGTACGTGCATACAACCCATATTTAGTAGATAAGTATGCATTGAATACAAGTGATTTTAGTATAGAAGAAATAGTAGAAAAAATTTATCAAGTAATCGTTAATTCTAAGAATTAGTAATAGTATTGGTTATCTACTTTAAAAGCAAAGAGGGAATTAAATGAAAAAAGCAGTGTTTTTATTACTAAATGAGTATGCAGAATGGTAAGCAAGCTACTGTTCCTCTATTTTAAACCAAAGCAGTGAATGGAAAATAGAAACAACTTCAATTTATGAATATTTTACCTCGATTGGTGGATTTACAATTAAAGTAGTAATAGTTATCCAATATTTTCTAGTTGATTCTCTTATAATATGTCCAATTAAGTGTAGATGATTCAAGATGATATTGAGGGAAGGATGAGAATGTGTCTTTCAGGTAGCTCATTTGATGATAACCTTAAACATAATATTTACTTTCATCCTGCTGAAAAAGAGGTTACAGTTTCAAGCCGATAGAATACATTGGGTTATATAAAGACAAAGCAATAAAAGCTATCGGAAAAGTAGACAAAGTAATAGTGACGGAAATAAATGAGAGCTCATTATCCTTGAAGACAGTTTATCCTGTAGGTACTGAGTTATCGATTGATGAGTATGAAATAGTTAAAAATAAAATAATGGTGCTTGGGAAAGAAAAGTGGACTAATCTATTGAACGAACCCCATTATTATTACTTAATTGAAGATTTTATAGAGACAGACTACAAGAAAATATCTAAAGGTGGATCGATGGGAGTTAAGTATTTTAATGTGAATGAAATTTTGAATAGGGATTGCTTAACCACCGAACAAATCGCTAAAGAATTATGTAATAAAGATTGGGAATGATAAATAGTGAATGAAGCTATAATGCAATAATGTATGTATAACATAATCAAGTAATGAATTTAATGATAAGAGAGTATGGAGTAAAGAATTGAATTAGTTTGCATGGTCTATGTATCTTAAAGGTGTTGAAGGAGATACACCGAAGTATGCAGTACCAATTCTTGAAACAGACTTTAGTGATTTACCATCTACACATACGACAGTCGGATCATTTGATCCGTTTCGAGATAAGACAATGAGCATTAACAGAAGCGGGAGTAACTGTTGAATTCCATTTATATCCAGTTAGATACTAGAATTTGAAGTGATAAATCTTGATTCGGATGCTGAAATAAGTAAAAGAGCAGTTACTGAATATAATATAAGTATAAATATGCTACTAGATATTTTAAAGGGTATTTATTCACTTTTATAAAATCATCTGCTAAGATAGTATGGAAGATTTTTATAGGAGCTGATTATAATGCGACATATAAATATGTCATACATCATACGCTATAGTACTCTAACTCAAAGATAAGAAGTACTTAGTTATGAATAGCATTCATTTCACAAAGTACTTCAACAAAAATGGAGGAATATGAAATGAATAAAATAGAAGTGTATAAGTTTGTTAAAGTAAAGCAGTTAGTATATCAATTGATTAAGTTATATCGTACAAACGATATGAATTCCCATAAAACACAAAAAGATTTTTTACTAAATGAAATTAATGATATCTTTAAAGAAAAAGAGATTGATATCTCGGACTTTATTACATCGATTGACGATGTAAAATTAACTAAGAAAAAAGCAGAACATCTTTTAAATGAATTAAAAGTGTACATCCAAGATTTTGAAATACCTTCATCAAGTCAACTGGAGAAAATTTTTCCTAAAGTAAAAAAATTAAAGAGACCAGATATAAATTTAATTGATACAAAAGAAATTTCATATTTAGGATGGAATGATAATTCTTCTAACCGAAAATATATCGTTTATAAAAATTTAGATGATAAATTCGAAGGTATATATGGCGAAATTTCACCAAATAAAGTAAAAGGATTCTGTAAAATTTGTAATCAGGAATCTGATACATCACTCTTTCTCAATAAAACTAAACATAATAAGAGTAGTGGAACTTATACTAAAAAAGGAGATTACATTTGTTATGACAGTTTTAAATGTAATCAGAACCTAGATGATATAAATAATCTTTACGAATTTATTGTTAAAACAAAATAGATCCAAATAGCCCTGATCTTTAGAACTAATGATCAGGGTTGTTATATTTTGTACCTCACTCTTAATCGATACGCTGAGGCGTATCATAAGTAAAACTAAAAAATTCTGTATGAGGAGATAATAATTTGGAGGGTGTTAAATGGTGGACATTAAATCCACGTTCATTCAATATATAAGATATATCACGATAATTGCGCATATAACTTAAGTAGTAGCTAACAGTTGAAATTAGGCCCTATCAAATTGGTTTATATCTAAAATGATTAATATAGAATGCTTCTTTTTGTCCTTATTAAATTATAAAAGTAACTTTGCAATAGAAACAGTTATTTCATAATCAACAGTCATTGACGTAGCTAAGTAATGATAAATAATCATAAATAAAATTACAGATATTGACAAAAAATAGTAAATATACCAATGAAGTTTCAAAAGAACAATTCCAAGAAATTGAGAATGTAAATAATAAGGTCAAAGAATTTTATTAAGATTTGAAAGAGTATCAATCAAGAAAGATGTAGTTTTTTAATAAACTATTTGGAAAATAATTATCATAATTTAAAAACTGACAATTTGCGAGACTCATAAAATGTAATAATGGAAATAGATGTAAAATATAATTAAGGGGTGTAATATGAAGATTAATATTTATAAATCTATTTATAATTTTCAGGAAACAAATACAAATTTTTTAGAGAATCTAGAATCTTTAAATGATGACAATTATGAACTGCTTAATGATAAAGAACTTGTTAGTGATTCAAATGAATTAAAATTAATTAGTAAAGTTTATATACGTAAAAAAGACAAAAAACTATTAGATTGGCAATTATTAATAAAGAATGTATACCTAGATACTGAAGAAGATGACAATTTATTTTCAGAATCCGGTCATCATTTTGATGCAATATTATTTCTCAAAGAAGATACTACATTACAAAATAATGTATATATTATACCTTTTGGACAAGCATATCATGATATAAATAATTTGATTGATTATGACTTCGGAATTGATTTTGCAGAAAGAGCAATCAAAAATGAAGACATAGTTAATAAAAATGTTAATTTTTTTCAACAAAACAGGCTTAAAGAGATTGTTAATTATAGAAGGAATAGTGTAGATTACGTTAGACCTTCAGAATCTTATATATCAGTCCAAGGACATCCACAGAATCCTCAAATTTTTGGAAAAACGATGACTTGTGGTACAAGTATTTCATTGCGTGTACCGAATAGAAAGCAGCAATTCATAGATAAAATTAGTGTGATAATCAAAGAAATAAACGCTATTATTAATCTTCCTCAAAAAATTAGTGAATTTCCTAGAATAGTAACTTTAAAAGACTTGAATAAAATAGAAGTATTAGATACTTTATTGCTAAAAAAACTATCGAATTCTTCAACTACAGAAAATATATCTATAGATATATCAAGATTTTTAGAACTAAGTAATATGATACTCTTGTTAGATGATATGCTCGACGTCAATATATATATAAATTCTTTTAAAAATAATACATTAGAGACATTTGATGCGACTGATCCTGAAGTTGATTACATCACTGAAATAGGAGATTACTTATTAAAATATGACGTTAATTCTATAAATGATGTCAGAATTGAAGTGATAGATAATTTGGGGCATTCAAATAATATGCTACTAAAAACGATACTACATGCAGAAGTTGAAATGGAAGATGGAAAGAAATATTTATTACAAAATGGGAAATGGGGTTATTTTAATAGAGAATTTTTTGACCTTTTGAATGATCATTTGAATGAGATAGAAATTAGGTATAACACACTAACTCCCACAGGTTTAGTATTTAAAGAAGGAGAAGAAGGATATATAAAAGAAATAGTAGGAAGATTGCCAGAAGAATATTTAATGTTACATAAAAAATTCATAAAACCAATAAATAAGAATTTTATAGTAAAAGGAAATGGAATAGAGTTGGCAGACTTATACAATATTAAAAACAAAGAGCTTTTCACGATTAAAAGAGGAATTAATACATCTTTATCTCTTTATAGTCTAGAACAGAATATAATAGCAATTAACGCCTTAAAATATCCAGAATCATATAATTTTGAAGAATTAATAGAAGCTATTCCTGATAACTCGGAAAATATATTTAATGATATACAACGGAGTACAAATTTTAGTATAGTATGGATTTTACCGATATCATCTATTGATAATATGCCCATAAAAGATATGGTTCATACTAGTAACGTAATAAATAAAAACTTTCAATTAACTAATTTAGGTTCAGTATTACTTAAAAATAAATTAGTAGAGTGGTCTCTCTATTTAAAAGATCAAAGAATTAATCCAATTATTTATATGGAAACGCCAACTGAAGATAGAAATTAAACTTTTATTTTAAATCACCCTAGTTCATACCTAAAAGACTTTCACACAAACAAACAAAGGAGGAAACTTAAATTCCTCCTTTCCCTTATTACTCATACTATAATTCAATTTTAACGTCTTCGTCCATTTGGGCTTCAAATTCATCTAGTAATGCTCGTGCTTCTGCAATTGATTGTGTGTTCATCAATTGATGTCGAAGTTCGCTAGCGCTCTTATGCCACGCACATAGATTTTAAAGAATCTACGCAAACTCTTGAATTGTCGTATTTCATCTTTTTCATATTTGTTAAACAATGATAAATGCAATCTCAACAGATCTAATAGTTCCTTGCTTGTGTGTTCGCGTGGTTCTTTTTCAAAAGCGAATGGATTATGGAAAATGCCGCTACCAATCATGACGCCATCAATGCCATATTTTTCTGCAAGTTCAAGTCCTGTTTTTCTATCGGGAATATGGGAGTGGGACAGAAATGATATTTTCCCAAAATTTATTTCGTCGTCCCACTCCAACTTGCACATTATTGTAAGCTGACTTTCCGCCAGCTACTATGTTGGGGCCCCTGACTAGAATTGAAAAAACTTGTTACAAGTGCATTTTCGTTCAGTCAACTACTGCCAATATAACTTTGTAGAGCATAGAACATTGATTTATGTCCCAACCTGCAATTTCGTCACGTAAATTTTTAATAGCTTCGATTAATTCCCACTGTGCATCTACTTTACTAATGTGTTTGATAAAAACTTAAATAATTTTAATTCAGTCATCAGTGGCATTAAATCTTCTATCATTTTTAGTTATAGTTGATAAATTTATATTTATAAGCATATATATGGATATTTCATCAAGAATTTTTAATCATATAAATCCGAACTGCATACATATTTGTTGAAATAAGAGGTATTATTTTTCGGGAAATTGCTGTCTGAGTTATAAGTATTAGTTTTATAAAATGAGTTGAACTATAGCAAAAACGATTAAAATACTGATAATCCATTTTTGTATTATGTTAGGGACTTTTTTACTTAATTTTAACCCTATTGGAGCAAATATAATACTCCCTATTATAAGGAATAAGGCGTCATATAAA
>NZ_JACYHC010000399.1:0-6777 GCF_017152085.1 Staphylococcus sp. EG-SA-2 | reverse complement strand
TTTGTTGGCTTAATCGTACCGCATATAGTCAAACGCTATGTGAGTAAGAATTATTTAGTCATGATTCCATTAACATTTATTATAGGTGCAGATTTGTTACTACTATCAGATGTATTAAGTCGTTTAATCACTTATCCTTACGAATCACCTGTAGGTATTGTGACATCATTCGTAGGTGCACTTTACTTCTTATTTATAACGATTAAAGGGGTGAAAAGAATATGATGACAACGAAAATTATACGTCGTTATAGTTTAATCACAATCCTTTTAATTGTGAGTATATTCATAAGTTTATGTGTAGGGTCTGTCATGATTCATCCGATTGATGCTATTAAGGGAATCTTTACACAAGATGATTTTATTTTAAATGAGTATCGTATACCTAGAACATTACTTGGTATTATTATCGGTAGTAGCTTGGCTATATCAGGTGCAATTATACAAGCTGTAATAAGAAACCCGTTAGCCTCACCTGATGTTATAGGTATTTCTAAAGGTGCCAGTTTAGCTGCTGTAATTATTATTATGATCTTTCCAACAGCACCATTGTTTGTTTTACCTATAGGTTCATTCTTAGGTGCCTTTGCAGTAAGTTTATTTTTATCATTTTTAATTTCAAAATATGATGTTAAAGGTTCAAAGCTTGCCTTAATTGGTTTAGCAATAGGCGCAATATGTACGGCGATTGTGCAGTTCTTATTAATCAGAAATCCACTGGAAGCAAACAAAGCGCTTGTTTGGTTGACAGGTAGTCTATATGGACATGATATGTCGAATATTTATACTATATTACCTTGGTTTTTAATAACGATACCAATCATCATTTTATTGAGTTATCAATTAGATGTATTGAATCTAGGTGATGCTGTTGCAACCGCACTCGGTTTAAAAGTTAAAACTATTAAAATGCTATTGCTAATTTTAGCAGTAATATTAGCAGGATCCGCAATTTCAGTTGTCGGTGGTATTAGCTTTTTAGGATTAATTGCACCTCATATTGCGAGACAATTAATAGGAAATAAAACATTACACGTTATTATCATGTCGGGGTTAATTGGTGCTATATTGTTAACATTTGGAGATGGTTTAGCCCGTGGCATTCATCCGCCACTGGATATTCCTGTAGGGGTTATCATTGCAATTATCGGTGCACCATACTTCTTAATATTATTACGAAGAATGAAATAACTAACATATGATTAGAGTTTAAAAAAGGTTAAGTACGAAATCAGTAATTGTACTTAACCTTTTTTGAATTCATCTTGAAAAATTACAAGTAATAGCGTATATTTAATAACTGTAATTATTCATTATTTTGCATACATAAACATTTTGAAAGATAGAATGATAAGGAATATGTTTGTTAACTGAATAGAATTCTGTATATACTTAAAACGAATACATAGAGAAATGGATTGATTTTATGGATAGCTTTTCAAGGAAAGAGATAGTTATTGGGAGACTTAAGTTTATTACGATGTCTTTAATTGGTATCTTATTATTTCTAGTACCAATTCCAGTCGAACAAGATGGACAGAAGCAAACAACGTTGCCCGTAGCATTTTTAGCAGGCGTGCTTAAAGATGTATTAGGTGGCGTAATGCCATTTTTAATTGTGACGATAATTACTTTATCGGGTATCATAACTCTGATTTGTTCAACTATTTTAAAAGATAAATTGAAACCTGACGGGCTAATGAACAATGCTTTTAACGTTAGAATTGGTTGGTTAATTTTACGAATATTAGCAGTTGTTTTTGCATGGATGACATTTTTACGAATTGGTTCAAAGGTTATTTACTCAGATGAAACGGGTGGATTATTGTTCTCAAGTTTATTGCCAACATTAGTGGCAGTATTCTTATTTGCAGCTCTATTTTTACCGCTATTAATGGAATACGGTTTGTTAGAGATGTTGGGTCCTATTTTTAGACCGGTTATGAGACCTTTATTTACATTGCCAGGACGTTCGACGGTAGATAATTTAGCATCATTTATTGGAGACGGAACTGTTGGTGTCTTAATTACAAGTAGACAATATGGTGAAGGATATTATTCTCGTCGTGAGGCAACAGTTATTTCAACGACATTTAGTGTAGTTTCTATCACCTTTGCAATTGTAGTTGCTGAAACAGTGCACATGCAAAATCAATTTTTTGCTTTCTATTTATCAGTGATAGTATCCTGCCTCGTTGCAGCAGTCATTATGCCAAGAATTTGGCCTTTAAATAAAATTCCTGATGAGTATGCTAAGGAGGTACCTGAAAGTGCGCGTACTGAGGCATTGCCAGAAGGAAAGACGGCATTGAGACATGGCTTTGATACTGCAACAGAAGTTGGTATTAAAGCACCGGGCGTTATTGACTTTTTTAAGTCAGGATTAAAAACAGTCATTGATATGTGGTTTGTTATTTTGCCTGTAGTGATGAGTATTGGTACTATTGCTACCATTATTGCGAACTACACGCCCTTTTTTGTCATATTGGGTAAACCTTTTGTTCCATTTTTAGAGTTAATGCAAATACCTGAAGCGGCACAGGCTTCTCAAACGATTATTATCGGTTTTGCCGATATGTTTTTACCTTCTATATTAATTGAAGGTGTACAAAATGATATAACTCGTTTTGTTATTGGGGCACTTAGTATATCGCAGTTAATATACTTGTCTGAAGTAGGTGGCGTCATACTTGGTTCGAAGATTCCTGTAAGCATCGGCAAATTGTTTATGATTTTCTTGATTAGAACAATCATTACACTACCAATTATTTCTTTGATGGCACATCTTTTGTTATAAATATATGTGAAAAAGGACAACTGTTAAAATTATGAGAACAGTTGTCCTTTTGTATTTGTTTTTGCTGGGTGTTGAATCAATTAAAAAAATCATTCATGAAGCCCTCACCATGAATGATTTTTTTATACAATTTATTTAGTTAATTCATTGTAAACTTTTTGATCATTTTGAGTATAAATAATGTATTCGTGGTCTTCAGTATCGATAATAACGCGATTCGTTTTACCAAACGTTGAGCCGATTCTAGATACATCTTTGCTGTCTAATTTAGGAACTGCATGAATATCTTGGTCTTGTGTAATATTTTTAATTTCACTTGTAGGAATTTTGATATCAGCAACTCTCCATTGAATACGCACTTCATTATTATCTTTCTTTACTGTCATTGCCATTATTCAAACACATCCTTTAAATATTTTGTAAATACATCATAAACGATTTTGTAATCGTTTTCAAGAGTTATGTGATACTTTTTTAAATTGTGTCATACTAATGAATTTTAACCCGAAAATATGTTCGTGTTTTTGTTAGGGATGTGGTAAAATGTGAGTATTAAAGGAGAACAAATATGACAGGTAAAACACATGCTTCATGTGGCATGCTCGTTGGAGCGCTAACAACACAATATTTTCAAACGGATATTTTTTCGTCGGTTACGGTTATCATTCTAGCAACTCTAGCTAGCTTATTACCCGATATATGTCACACTCAAAGTAAGATTGGCAGAAGGTTTAAGGTAATTAGTTTTTTTGTGAGATTGATCTTTGGACATCGAACCTTTACGCATTCAATATTATTTATCGCAATCATAGCATTTTTATTGCAAATTATTCAGACGCCTAATTATTATATGGCAGCAATTATAATTGGGTTAGTGTCACATGTTATACTAGATATGATAACACCAAGAGGCGTGAAATTATTTTATCCGTTACCGTTTAATGTGAAGACACCGATTCAATTTAAAACAGGTGGACTTGTAGACTTATCTTTAGCTACAGCGTTAATGGTCGGAACAGTTTATGTTTTATTTCAGCCTTTCATCAATGATATAATAAGCAACTGGAATACTAAGTTTTTATAGAAAATAAATTATTAAAGGTTACAAACTCAGCAGGAGGCATAAAATGCTAGATAAAAATCAATTAGCTAAATATAAACAAGATCATTTGTGTGAATATGAAAAAATAATGAGTAACAATGAAAAAGAAGCACTTGAAGAGAAGGTAGCGTCATTAGATTTAGATTTTATTGCCAAATTATATAACGATTTATACATCAATAAGAAAACAATAGATGATGTATCTGCAGTTTCTGAAGTGAAATATGATATTAAATCACAAATGAGTGATGATGAGATTAAGCGTTTAGAGGAACAAGGACTTCAAGCTATTAAAGAAGGACAATTTGCAGTACTTTTGATGGCAGGTGGTCAAGGAACAAGACTTGGTTACAAGGGCCCTAAAGGTTCGTTTGAAATTGAAGGTGTAAGTTTATTTGAACTTCAAGCTAACCAATTAAAAACATTGAATCATCAATCTGGACATACGATTCAATGGTATATTATGACAAGTGATATCAATCATGAAGAAACTTTAGCTTATTTCGAAGCACATAGTTATTTTGGATATGATCAAGAAGCAATCCATTTCTTTAAACAAGATAATATTGTGGCGCTTAGTGAAGAAGGGAAGTTAATTTTAAATCAACAGGGTCGTATTATGGAAACGCCGAATGGTAATGGTGGCGTGTTTAAATCTTTAGACAAGGCAGGATACTTAGAAGAAATGTCTAATAATGGCGTTAAGTATATTTTCTTGAATAATATCGACAATGTTTTAGTAAAAGTGTTGGATCCACTATTTGCAGGATTTACGGTAGAACATGATTACGATATTACTTCTAAAACGATTCAACCAAAACCAGGAGAAAGTGTTGGACGTTTAGTTAATGTCGATTGTAAAGATACAGTACTGGAGTATTCAGAATTAGATCCAGAAGTTGCAAATCAATTTAACAATGCTAATATCGGTATTCATGCATTTAAACTTGGTTTTATTTTAAACGCTGTAAATCGTGAGTTACCTTATCATTTAGCTATTAAGAATTTGAAACAATTAGATGAGAACTTTGGGGTTATTGAACAACCAACTTTAAAATTCGAATTGTTCTATTTTGACATATTTACTTATGGAACTAGTTTTGTCACGTTACAAGTTCCTAGAGAAGAAGAATTTTCACCTCTTAAAAATAAAGAAGGTAAAGATAGTGTTGCAACTGCAACAGAAGATTTACGTAGAATGGGTTTAATTTAATGATAGGCGGTGACTATGATGTCCAAATCAACTAAAAAAAGTAATGACACAATCGTAGAAACATTTAAGGATATCATCCCTTTATCATTTGGAGAAGAAATTGGTAATGCGGCATCTCATGGTGTTGCAGCTTTGTTAACATTATTAGTGTTACCCTATGCGGCTGTGCACAGTTATATTGCACATGGTACGCTTGCGTCTGTGAGTATGTCTATTTATGTTATTTCTATCTTTATGATGTTTATTTCATCTACTATTTATCATTCTATGCAAAATGAAACACCTCATAAATATATTTTAAGGATTATCGATCACAGTATGATTTACGTAGCAATTTCTGGTACATATACGCCTATTTTGTTAACAGTTGTAGGTGGTTGGATAGGTTGGACAGTATTTATTTTATTATGGGGAACGACACTTTGGGGGATTTTATATAAATCCATAGCTGTCAAAGTTAACCAAAAGTTAAGCTTAATTGTCTATTTAGTGATGGGCTGGGTAGGTATTATCTTGTTACCAATTATTTTTATTCGCACATCATGGATATTCATATTATTCATTTTCTTAGGTGGTGTGTCTTATACAATTGGTGCATGGTTTTATGCACAAAAGAATAGACCATATTTTCATATGATTTGGCATATTTTTATTGTAATAGCATCACTATTGCATTTAATTGCGATCTTATATTTTATGTAGTCGTTTAGAAAAGCTGGGGGAAACTCCGCTTTTTTTATTACATAAATCATTCTAATAGGGGATTGTATTGTAATAGAATTATCGTTAAGATTTGAAAGTCAAAAGTGTTTATACATATGAAAACCAATTATTTGTAAATAAAATCTTATAAATAAATATATAGAAGGAGGTATTTCATGCGATTAAAGTCAATCATAACTGTTATAGCTTTAATATTAATTATGTTTATGTCAGCGATTGAATCATCTATTATTTCGCTTGCATTACCTACAATTAAACAAGATTTAAATGCAGGAAATTTAATTTCATTAATTTTTACAGCGTATTTTATCGCATTAGTAATTGCCAATCCTATAGTGGGAGAATTACTTTCGAGATTTAAAATTATTTATGTGGCAATTGCAGGATTACTTTTATTTAGTATAGGTAGTTTTATGTGTGGTTTAAGTACTAATTTTACTATGCTAATTATATCACGCGTGATACAAGGTTTTGGATCAGGTGTATTGATGTCATTATCGCAAATTGTTCCAAAGTTAGCATTTGAAATTCCGTTACGATATAAAATTATGGGCATAGTTGGCAGTGTTTGGGGTATTTCGAGTATCATTGGACCGCTTCTAGGTGGTGGTATATTAGAATTTGCAACATGGCATTGGTTATTCTACATAAATATACCGATTGCGATCATTGCCATTATATTAGTTATATGGACATTTCATTTTCCAGAGGAAGAAACAGTTGCTAAATCAAAATTTGATACTAAAGGGCTCACGCTATTTTATGTATTTATTGGATTGATTATGTTTGCTTTATTAAACCAACAGCTGTTACTTTTAAATTTCTTGAGTTTTATCTTAGCTATCGTTGTGGCAATGTGTTTATTTAAAGTAGAAAAACATGTTTCTTCACCATTTTTACCTGTGGTTGAATTTAATCGTTCGATTACTTTAGTTTTTATAAC
>NZ_JACYHC010000398.1:0-6779 GCF_017152085.1 Staphylococcus sp. EG-SA-2 | reverse complement strand
TTATGTTGAACAGGTGTTTTTACTTGTGTGCCATGTTGTTGTGCATGTGCTGCATTATTTAAAGCTAAAAAAGCTAACACTGACGAAACCGTCACTGTAAGAGTTTTTTTCATCTTGCTGTCATTCCTTTGCTGTTAGTATTTTAAGTATGCAAATACTATAGCACAATACATTTTGTCAAAAGCTATTGTTATAACGATGTAATCAAATGGTTAACAATATAAAAAGAATACAACCTTTTATCATAGTGTAAAATGTATTCATACCATGTAATTGAGAACGTTTTCAACGATTAATTCAATACCTTGAAAATCGCCATAGGTAATATTACTAAATGCACACTGCATATGTTGTTTTAACAAACACAACTTTTAAAAAATATATTCTAACTCTATCTACCGAATTGTACTTAAATATTCATAAACAAATCATATTCCAAAATCTAATTTACAATTTATTTAGCTACCTTTAAAAAAACCAAAAACCGACGCCCTTTTAGAGCCTCGGTTTTAAAATATATATTAATCGTGCGACATTGTCTGTCTTAAATATGATTCGATAAATGGTCCAATGTCTCCATCCATCACTGCATCAACCTTACCTGTTTCTTCGTTCGTACGATGATCTTTCACCATTGAGTATGGATGGAAAACATATGATCTAATTTGGCTTCCCCAGCCGATTTCTTTTTGTTCGCCACGAATTTCAGCCATTTCACGTGCCTGCTCTTCCAATTTTAATTGATATAATTTAGACTTTAACATTTTCATAGCTGCTTCACGGTTTTTAATTTGAGAACGTTCATTTTGGTTATTAACAACTATACCTGAGGGGTGGTGGGTAATTCGTATTGCCGATTCAGTTTTGTTAATATGCTGACCACCTGCACCAGAAGCTCTGAATGTATCAACTGTAATATCATCCGGATTGATTTCAATCTCTATTTCATCATTATTAAAATCTGGAATAACGTCGCATGATGCAAATGATGTATGACGACGTCCTGATGAATCAAATGGAGAAATTCGTACTAGTCGGTGTACACCTTTTTCAGCTTTTAAATAACCATAAGCATTATGCCCTTTGATGAGCAATGTTACACTTTTAATCCCCGCTTCATCCCCAGGTAGATAATCAACAGTTTCAACTTTAAAGCCTTTCTTCTCACAATAACGTTGATACATTCTAAATAGCATATTAGCCCAATCTTGAGACTCCGTGCCACCTGCACCAGGATGTAACTCTAGAATTGCGTTATTGGCATCGTGAGGCCCATCTAATAATAATTGCAATTCGTATTCATCCACTTTAGCCTTAAAATTAATGACCTCTTGCTCTAAGTCTTCTTTCATTTCTTCATCAAATTCTTCTTGTAATAAATCCCAAGTAGCATCCATGTCATCTACTTCTGCTTGTAGTGTTTTATAACCATTAACTATTGCTTTTAACGCATTATTTTTATCTATAATATCTTGCGCTTTCGTTTGGTTATCCCAAAAATTAGGTTCTGCCATCATTTCTTCATATTCTTGAATATTAGTTTCTTTGTTCTCTAAGTCAAAGAGACCCCCTAATTTGTGTTAAATCTTGATTATACTTATCTATATTTCGTTTGATTTCTGATAATTCCATAGCATTCGCTCCTATTTATATTTCAATTCAAGTCATTGATTTGTATCTTTTATAATGCTAAATTTTAACATAATTTTGTTAAATAACAATGTTAAGAAATATAAGCACACTGACAATTAGTTTATGCTTTTATTGTTAAAAATCAGTACATTTATCATCGACATATGCCTAAACCGATTTTTTAAAACTAAGTACATAACAACGTTTAACAACTTCTTCACATTTTTTAAAGTATTTAACGCTTGTAAAATAAAAAGACTCCTCCCATAACACAAACTATAGGTGTTTAATTGGAAGGAGTTATTTTATATCATTTATTTTCCATGGCAATTTTTGAATTTTTTACCACTACCACATGGACAATCATCGTTACGACCAACTTGATCGCCTTTAACGATTGGTTTCGGTTTCACTTTTTCTTTACCATCTTCAGCTGAAACGTGCTTCGCTTCACCAAACTCTGTTGTTTTTTCACGTTCAATATTATCTTCAACTTGTACTACAGATTTTAAAATGAATTTACAAGTATCTTCTTCGATATTTTGCATCATGATATCAAATAATTCATGACCTTCATTTTGATAGTCACGTAATGGATTTTGCTGTGCATAAGAACGTAAGTGAATACCTTGACGTAATTGATCCATTGTGTCGATATGATCAGTCCAATGGCTATCAATAGAACGAAGTAAAATCATACGCTCAAACTCATTCATTTGTTCTTCTAAGATATCTTTTTGACTTTGATATGCTGCTTCAATCTTAGCCCAAACGACTTCGAAAATATCTTCAGCATCTTTACCTTTGATATCATCCTCTGTAATGTCACCTTCTTGTAAGAAAATGTCATTAATGTAGTCGATGAATGGTTGATATTCAGGCTCGTCATCTGCTGTATTAATATAGTAATTGATACTACGTTGTAACGTTGAACGTAGCATTGCATCTACAACTTGAGAGCTGTCTTCTTCATCAATAATACTATTTCTTTCGTTATAGATAATTTCACGTTGTTTACGTAATACTTCATCGTATTCTAAGATACGTTTACGCGCGTCGAAGTTATTACCTTCTACACGTTTTTGTGCTGATTCTACAGCTCTTGATACCATTTTTGATTCAATTGGTGTAGAGTCATCTAAACCTAGTCGGCTCATCATTTTCTGTAAACGTTCAGAACCAAAACGAATCATTAATTCATCTTGTAATGATAAATAGAAGCGACTATCCCCTTTATCACCTTGACGTCCAGAACGACCACGTAACTGGTCATCAATACGACGAGATTCATGTCGTTCTGTACCTATTACTGCTAAACCGCCTAATTCCTCTACGCCTTCACCTAATTTGATATCTGTACCACGACCAGCCATGTTAGTGGCAATAGTAACGGCACCTTTTTGTCCAGCGCCTGCAACAATTTCAGCTTCACGTTCATGATTTTTCGCATTTAACACATCATGACGGATACCACGTTTTTTAAGTAAATTTGAAATATATTCAGAAGTCTCAACTGCAACAGTACCTAATAGCACTGGTTGCCCTGCCTTGTGTTTTTCAACAACATCTTCTACTACTGCATCAAATTTACCTTTTTGGCTAATGTAAATTAAATCAGACTTATCGTTACGTTGCACAGGTTTATTTGTCGGAATTTGAGTTACTGTCATGTTATAAATATTTCTAAATTCTTCTTCTTCAGTTTTAGCTGTACCTGTCATACCCGCAAGTTTATTGTACATTCTGAAATAGTTTTGGAATGTAATAGACGCCATAGTTTTAGATTCATTTTGAATTTGAACGCCTTCCTTCGCTTCAATAGCTTGGTGTAAACCTTCTGAGAAACGACGGCCTGGCATTGTACGTCCTGTAAATTGATCGACAATTAGTACTTCGCCATCAACAACCATATAGTCTACGTCACGTTGTAATGTAACGTGCGCACGTAAAGCTGTGTTGATATGACTAATAACATCAACATTTTGTACATCATATAAGTTTTCAACTTTGAACATACGTTCAGCTTTATCCGCACCTTGTTCTGTTAAATGTACGGCTTTCGTTTTTTCATCGTATTTATAATCTTCGTCCTGTTTTAACATTTTCGCAAAAACATTTGCTTGTGTATAAAGTGACGTTGACTTTTCAGCTTCACCAGAAATAATTAATGGCGTACGTGCCTCGTCGATTAAAATTGAGTCAACCTCATCAATGATTGCAAAATGTAATGGACGCATTACTCTATCTTCAGAATAATTCACCATGTTATCTCGTAAGTAATCAAAACCTAGCTCATTATTAGTACTGTAAGTAATGTCTTGTGCGTATGCTTCACGTTTTTCTTCTGTCGTCTTACTGTTTAAGTTTAATCCGACAGTCAAACCTAAGAAGTTATATAACTCAGCCATTTCTTCACTTTGAACACTTGATAAGTATTCATTGACTGTAATAACGTGAACACCTCTACCAGCTAATGCATTTAAGTATGTTGGCATTGTCGCTGTTAATGTTTTACCTTCACCTGTTCTCATCTCAGCGATATCACCTTTATGAATTGCAATACCACCCATAATTTGAACTTTATATGGTGTCATATTGAATACACGTTTAGAGCCTTCTCTAACAAGTGCATATGCTTCTGGTAAAATTTTATCTAAATAATCATTTTGCTTTTTGACATTATCAATGTCAGCTAATTCTGTTTGGAATTGTTTCGTTTTATTACGAATTTCTTCATCAGTTAAAATTGCCGTTTTTTCTTCTAAAGCGATTACTTTATCAGCAAGTTTACCTAACTGTTTAATTTCTTTATTATTGCCATCAAGAATTTTTGATAAAAATCCCATTTCGTTCGCTCCTTTAGCTAAAAAACTGTTTGGCCTACAACAATATATCTTATCATTTATAGTTAGAAAATTATACTTATTTACTCATTTGTGGAATCAATATAAATATATTTATGACATACTTCATTCACATTCTGTTGTCAACAAGTTTATCACTAATAAATATATTCTCAATACGCAATTATACTTCCTAATAAATTATATTATAAATATTTTACGATTTTCGACTCGGACTATACAATAGACTGACATACTATTATTAACTTAACATTCAAATATATACATCCATTAACATTAGCATAGTCACTATGTTTCATTCAACAAATTACATTATCGAACTATGAAATAGTCATAATTTGCTTTTGGAGTATAAAAAAGCACTTGTGCAAAAACACAAGTGCTTTAAACTTAATTTATTGTTCACTAGTTTGAATCAAGCCATATTTACCGTCTTTACGTCGGTAAACGATACTTGTTCCATCAGTTTCTCTGTCTGTGAATACAAAGAAGTCATGACCTAATAGATTCATTTGTAATACCGCTTCTTCTGAATCCATTGGTTTTAAGCTGAATTCTTTTGAACGAATAATTTCTATCTCGTTATCATCGTAAGCGTCATTATCAACTTGTGTTTCTTGCATTTCTTGTAATTCGGCAACAAACACTTCTTGATCTCCTCGATCACGGCTCTTACGATTAATACGTGTTTTATATTTTCGAACTTGTCTTTCAAGTTTATTATTAATTAAATCAATACCTGCGTATAAATCATCGTTTCGCTCTTCAGCTCTTAACGTAACATTTTTCAATGGAATTGTTACTTCAATTTTAGTAGCTGAATTTGAATAAGTTTTAACTTTAACATGCGCCACTGCATTTGGTACGTCATTAAAATAACGTTCCAACTTACCAATTTTTTCCTCAATATAGTTGCGAATAGCATCTGTGATAGTGAGGTTATCTCCATGAATTTCAAATCTAATCATAGTAATCTCTCCTTAAACCTCTTTATTGGTAACTCTTTATTATATTTTAACATTTTTACGCTATCGTGCAAACGCAAACACTTTGAATTTTCTGATATTTTTAGCATATAATTTATACCCTGCACGATGAATTGTTAATCCAGTTGTATAAATATCGTCAACGAGTAATATTTCCTTGCCATTTAAATCTAATTCCGTATCAATAATAAATGGATTTTCATCTGCCAGACGCTCTTTCTTAGTTAAATGAGACTGTTTTGGTCTATTTGACATCTTTAAAATCTTATCAAAGCGAATCCCTTTAGCTTTTAGTACTGCTTCTACCGGGTTAAATGTTCTAGATAAATCATGTGCCGGCGAAGAAGGAATTGGCACAATATAGTCATAAGATGTTTGTGGTATTTCAATCAAATGTGCCAATAATTCACATAAATAATAGTCTTTCAAAAATTTATACTGATGTATCATCTCTTTCATTAAACCGTCATATTGAAATTGACAATATAATTGTTCCATTAAATTAAAGTGTGCCGATAGAAACTTGCAGTCTAAACAATACGCTTCATCTTGATTTAAGTGTTTTAAGCACCTTGAACATCGCCTTGCTTTAATATCAAGTTTAATATTGTCCCAATTCTCTTTGCATCTGTCACATAATCTATTAGGTTTCTTGAACAAATTATAAATGGTTATATTTTCATATAACTTAGCACCACAACTCAAACAATTATTCATCAATCCAACCTCTTTTTAATGCTAATTTGTTCATCCTTTGAATCTCTTTTTTAGCTTGAATCATATTCATACTTACTCCTTCATGAAAAAACAATACTTTTCCAGCAGGACATTCTAATTTTCGTCCAACACGTCCAGCAATTTGTATTAAAGCCTCTTGAGTATATTGATGTGCATCGATAACAACAACATCCAAATTTGCCATTGTAAATCCACGTTCTAATATTGTCGTAGTAAAAATGACATCGAAATGTCCATTCCTTAATTGTTCAACTTTTTCAAAGCGAAAAACATCCTCGCTATGGACGTATGTTAATTTAGTAATTTTCTGCTTATAAACCGAAAATGTTTTAATCATTGTTTCTATATTGTTAAAAAACACCAGTGTATAACGTTGATTATTAATTTGATCTTGTAAAATTCGGTATAACATTTTCTGAATCTTATTATTATTAAGTTTGAAATAACGATATTTAGGAACTGGAAGTGATTTTTTATGAAAGCGAGCTGGCAATTTAATTATATTTTCGTGGGGAATCTCTGACAGAAGTTGTTTCGGTGGTGTTGCTGTCATATAAAT
>NZ_JACYHC010000397.1:0-204 GCF_017152085.1 Staphylococcus sp. EG-SA-2 | reverse complement strand
TGGAATTAGTAAAGAAGATACTAAAGCTAGTTCCGATGGTGTTTGGATGCCTATTAATGAAAAAGGATATTTTGATTTTGATTTCAAAAAAAATCCTTTTGATAACTTAGAGTTAAAGAAAAATGATGAAATCTCATTAACATTTGCACCTGATGATGAAGATGAAGCATTGAAGTCATTAATTTTCAAAACTAAAGTAACGAG
>NZ_JACYHC010000396.1:0-215 GCF_017152085.1 Staphylococcus sp. EG-SA-2 | reverse complement strand
ACACAGAAGCTGGCGAAAAGTCAGCATACAAAAATGTGCAAGTTGGCGGGGCCACAACAGAGAGAAATAGGATCACCAATTCCAACAAACAATGCAAGTTGGCGGGGCCCCAACATAGAGAAATTGGATCACCAATTTCAACAGACAATGCAAGTTGGGGTGGGGCCCAACACAGAAGCTGGCGAAAAGTCAGCATACAAAAATGTGCAAGTTGG
>NZ_JACYHC010000395.1:0-216 GCF_017152085.1 Staphylococcus sp. EG-SA-2 | reverse complement strand
TAGGTGACATTTCGTTATTGAGTCAAGCGTTTGCACTCTACGTTGTTTCGGTCGCAACTCGAGTCATTTATAAACATAAACTCTTCTCGTTTCTTCCTTCAACGCCTTGATTGACAATCGCTTTCTTCATTAAAAATGTTCTTGAACCTATATTTGAGCGGTTGTATGTAGCTACTTATAACTACTCAACTATTGCATCTTACCATTGACGACGTT
>NZ_JACYHC010000394.1:0-217 GCF_017152085.1 Staphylococcus sp. EG-SA-2 | reverse complement strand
TAGTAGTTTTCCTTTCCTGATGGACCAAAACCTAATTTAATCCAATCTATATAATCAAACGATACTTTCAAATTACCCTCTCTTGTAAAATCAAATTCACATGATGTCCATGGTTCTAAATCTTCTTCTTTAAATGCGTTTCTTAACTTCTTAAACAATCTATATAAATCCGTCCACAAATCATAAAATACTTTTTCAGAGACATTATACTCTCTAG
>NZ_JACYHC010000393.1:0-219 GCF_017152085.1 Staphylococcus sp. EG-SA-2 | reverse complement strand
TTTTATACATATAGTAGTTTTCCTTTCCTGATGGACCAAAACCTAATTTAATCCAATCTATATAATCAAACGATACTTTCAAATTACCCTCTCTTGTAAAATCAAATTCACATGATGTCCATGGTTCAAGACCTTCTTTTTTAAATAAATCCCTCAAATTCATAAACAAGTAATAAAGATTCATCCATAAATCATCAAATATTTCTTCTGAAATATTAT
>NZ_JACYHC010000392.1:0-227 GCF_017152085.1 Staphylococcus sp. EG-SA-2 | reverse complement strand
AGGCGATGCATAATGGCATTTCACGATAAAACAGCAACACAAGTGACAAACATTGAACTGAACGTAAGAGACTTAGACTTAATGACAACATTTTACAAAAACATTTTAGGACTATCCGTTAAAAGTTCTGACGATAACACAACCGTATTATCTGTTGGGACTGGTGGCCATACTCTAACGTTACATTTATTAGAAGACGGCCGTCAGACTTCCCCACGTGAAGCAGG
>NZ_JACYHC010000391.1:0-6800 GCF_017152085.1 Staphylococcus sp. EG-SA-2 | reverse complement strand
ATAAAACATCGTTGCTTAATTTTGTCATAGAACATTTAAATTAACATCATGAAATTCGTTTTGGCGGTGAAAAAATAATGGATAATAATGAAAAAGAAAAAAGTAAAAGTGAACTATTAGTTGTAACAGGTTTATCTGGAGCAGGTAAATCTTTGGTTATTCAATGTTTAGAAGACATGGGATATTTTTGTGTAGATAATCTACCACCAGTGTTATTGCCTAAATTTGTAGAGTTGATGGAACAAGGAAATCCATCCTTAAGAAAAGTGGCAATTGCAATTGATTTAAGAGGTAAGGAACTATTTAATTCATTAGTTGCAGTAGTGGATAAAGTTAAAAGTGAAAGTGACGTCATCATTGATGTTATGTTTTTAGAAGCAAGTACTGAAAAATTAATTTCAAGATATAAAGAAACGCGTCGTGCACATCCTTTGATGGAACAAGGTAAAAGATCCTTAATTAATGCAATTAATGATGAGCGAGAGCATTTGTCTCAAATTAGAAGTATAGCTAATTTTGTTATAGATACTACAAAGTTATCACCTAAAGAATTAAAAGAACGCATTCGTCGATACTATGAAGATGAAGAGTTTGAAACTTTTACAATTAATGTCACAAGTTTCGGTTTTAAACATGGAATTCAGATGGATGCAGATTTAGTATTTGATGTACGATTTTTACCAAATCCATATTATGTAGTAGATTTAAGACCTTTAACAGGATTAGATAAAGACGTTTATAATTATGTTATGAAATGGAAAGAGACGGAGATTTTCTTTGAAAAATTAACTGATTTGTTAGATTTTATGATACCCGGGTATAAAAAAGAAGGGAAATCTCAATTAGTAATTGCCATCGGTTGTACGGGTGGACAACATCGATCTGTAGCATTAGCAGAACGACTAGGTAATTATCTAAATGAAGTATTTGAATATAATGTTTATGTGCATCATAGGGACGCACATATTGAAAGTGGCGAGAAAAAATGAGACAAATAAAAGTTGTACTTATCGGTGGTGGCACTGGCTTATCAGTTATGGCTAGGGGATTAAGAGAATTCCCAATTGATATTACGGCGATTGTAACAGTTGCTGATAATGGTGGGAGTACAGGGAAAATCAGAGATGAAATGGATATACCAGCACCAGGAGACATCAGAAATGTGATTGCAGCTTTAAGTGATTCTGAGTCAGTTTTAAGCCAACTTTTTCAGTATCGCTTTGAAGAAAATCAAATTAGCGGTCACTCATTAGGTAATTTATTAATCGCAGGTATGACTAATATTACGAATGATTTCGGACATGCCATTAAAGCATTAAGTAAAATTTTAAATATTAAAGGTAGAGTCATTCCATCTACAAATACAAGTGTGCAATTAAATGCTGTTATGGAAGATGGAGAAATTGTTTTTGGAGAAACAAATATTCCTAAAAAACATAAAAAAATTGATCGTGTGTTTTTAGAACCTAACGATGTGCAACCAATGGAAGAAGCAATCGATGCTTTAAGGGAAGCAGATTTAATCGTTCTTGGACCAGGGTCATTATATACGAGCGTTATTTCTAACTTATGTGTCAATGGTATTTCAGATGCGTTAATTCATTCTGATGCGCCTAAGCTATATGTTTCTAATGTGATGACGCAACCTGGGGAAACAGATGGTTATAGCGTGAAAGATCATATCGATGCGATTCATAGACAAGCTGGACAACCGTTTATTGATTATGTCATTTGTAGTACACAAACTTTCAATGCTCAAGTTTTGAAAAAATATGAAGAAAAACATTCTAAACCAGTTGAAGTTAATAAGGCTGAACTTGAAAAAGAAAGCATAAATGTAAAAACATCTTCAAATTTAGTTGAAATTTCTGAAAATCATTTAGTAAGACATAATACTAAAGTGTTATCGACAATGATTTATGATATAGCTTTAGAATTAATTAGTACTATTCCTTTCGTACCAAGTGATAAACGTAAATAATATAGAACGTAATCATATTATGATATGATAATAGAGCTGTGTAAAAAAATGAAAATAGACAGTGGTTCTAAGGTGAATCATGTTTTAAATAAGAAAGGAATGACTGTACGATGAGCTTTGCATCAGAAATGAAAAATGAATTAACTAGAATAGACGTCGATGAAATGAATGCAAAAGCAGAGCTCAGTGCGCTGATTCGAATGAATGGTGCACTTAGTCTTTCAAATCAACAATTTGTTATAAATGTTCAAACGGAAAATGCAACAACGGCAAGACGTATTTATTCGTTGATTAAACGTGTCTTTAATGTGGAAGTTGAAATATTAGTCCGTAAAAAAATGAAGCTTAAAAAAAATAATATTTATATTTGTCGTACAAAGATGAAAGCGAAAGAAATTCTTGATGAATTAGGAATTTTAAAAGACGGCATTTTTACGCATGAAATTGATCATTCAATGATTCAAGATGATGAAATGAGACGCAGTTACTTGAGAGGAGCTTTTCTGGCAGGTGGCTCAGTGAATAACCCTGAAACATCTTCGTACCATTTGGAAATTTTTTCTCAAAATGAGAGTCATGCAGAAGGCTTAACGAAACTAATGAATAGTTATGAGTTGAATGCCAAACATTTAGAGCGAAAAAAAGGAAGTATTACGTATTTAAAAGAAGCGGAAAAGATTTCGGATTTTCTTAGTTTGATAGGTGGCTATCAAGCGTTATTAAAATTTGAAGACGTACGTATTGTAAGAGATATGCGTAATTCTGTTAACCGACTCGTTAATTGTGAAACGGCAAATCTAAATAAAACAGTTAGTGCTGCGATGAAACAAGTTGAGAGCATTAAATTGATTGATAAAGAAATTGGTATTGAAAATTTACCAGACAGGTTGAGAGAGATTGCTAGAATTCGAGTAGAACATCAAGAAATTTCGTTGAAAGAGCTTGGAGAAATGGTATCAACTGGTCCAATTTCAAAATCAGGTGTAAATCACCGATTAAGAAAACTTAATGATTTAGCCGATAAGATTAGAAATGGTGAACAAATAGAATTATAAGTAAGAAGGTGTTTTTGGTAGTGAATTATCAAAAATACCTTTTTTATGATTAAAAAGTGTTTAATGAATAATAGTCGACTAACTATTAAATTGAGCTGGAAAGTTTAATGAAGGAAATTCAATAACCAAGCGTTACCTAATTTTCTCATTAAGTAGCATCATATGTATCAATTTGGTCATAAGAAAATATGAATGTGATAATTAATTGAGTCACTGATCATAGACAAAAACAAAATCAGCATAAATAAGAATCCCGACTTTGCGGGATTCTCTGTATTGAAAAGTATTGTATTTTATTAAAACAGCCTCCTTGAAGGGAATTGAACCCCTATCTTAAGAACCGGAATCTTACGTGTTATCCATTACACCACAAGGAGCAAATATGTAATCATATCTCTGTACTATGAGAAATAAAATAAGTACAATCTAAAATAGATATTATCAGTTTACAAAGGAAAGAGAAAAGCGTCAAACAATGTAACTATTTAAAGTCAAAGTGTTTGACCAAATTTGACTTAATATGTAAAATAATGAGTAACAGTTATTACAAGGAGGAAATATAGATGAATTTAATTCCTACAGTTATTGAAACAACAAACCGCGGTGAACGTGCATATGATATATACTCACGTTTATTAAAAGACCGTATTATTATGTTAGGTTCACAAATTGATGACAACGTAGCAAATTCAATCGTATCACAGTTATTATTCTTACAAGCGCAAGACTCAGAGAAAGATATTTATTTATACATTAATTCACCAGGTGGAAGTGTAACAGCTGGTTTTGCGATTTATGATACAATTCAACACATTAAACCTGATGTTCAAACAATTTGTATCGGTATGGCTGCATCAATGGGATCATTCTTATTAGCAGCTGGTGCAAAAGGTAAACGTTTCGCGTTACCAAATGCAGAAGTAATGATTCACCAACCATTAGGTGGTGCTCAAGGACAAGCAACTGAAATCGAAATTGCTGCAAATCACATTTTAAAAACACGTGAAAAATTAAACCGCATTTTATCAGAGCGTACTGGTCAAAGTATTGAAAAAATACAAAAAGACACAGATCGTGATAACTTCTTAACTGCAGAAGAAGCTAAAGAATATGGCTTAATTGATGAAGTGATGGTACCTGAAACAAAATAATTCAAAGTAAAGAGTAGACTAAGCAGTCTGCTCTTTTTGTATGAGTAAACCGAGGTGTCAATAAATTGTTTACTATACTTTGAGCGGAAATATGATTGAATGAAGCTAGTTGAACCGTAACTATATGAAATGTTCCCTTCAAAGTAGACATTGAAAGGAACATTTCAATCCTTTGTTTGTAAGTCGCTCTAGACATTACATTTAGTACATATGTTGTTTCTAATGCTCATTAATGGTATTGATTATTCTTTGATTAAATCTTCAAGTGCCATTTTTAAATTACTATATTTAAATTGGAATCCCAATGCTTGAATTTTATTAGGTAATACTTTTTGAGTATCCAATACTACTGTTGACATTTGACCAAGTATGAGACGCATTGCAAGACTTGGTGCCCAAGTTTCATGGGGCTTATGCATAGCTCTTGCTAAAGTGTAGCCAAATAAATTTTGACGCTCAGGTATAGGTGCAGTTAAATTAAACGGACCACTAGCTGACTCGTTATTTATTAAAAATAAAATAGCTTGAATTAAATCATTGATATGAATCCATGAATACCATTGTTGACCAGAACCTAATTTACCACCAATGTAATATTTGTATGGTAGTTTCATTGTTTGTAACGCACCGCCTTCATTCGATAAAATCATACCGAAACGACCGATGACAACTCGCGTACCTAATTGTTCAAATTGTTGTGCGAAACGTTCCCATTGATACACAATATCTGATAAGAAATCAAATGGTAAAGTTTTATAAACTTCTGTGTAACTCATAAATAAATCAGGAGGATAGTAACCAGTGGCGCTAGCATTAAATAAAACTTTAGGTGCTTTATTACGTGATTTAAACAATTCATATAAAGCTTGCGTAGATTGAATTCTACTTAGCATTAGCGTTTGTTTATATTCCGGTGTCCATCGTTTATTCAGTGTAGCACCTGCTAAGTTGATGACCACATCGATATTTTGAGGAACTTTGTGTTCCCACCCAGATTTAGCCCAGTTGACATATGAAATTTTCTTATCATTTGAAATTTGGTCGTGTCGCGTTAATATCGTGATATGTGAATCTGATTTTTTAATTTCATTAACTAATTGAGATCCAACCATACCAGTCCCACCAGTAATTAAGTATTGTTTCATTATCATTCACCCCATGTAATTTTGTATTTAGTTACTATTTAATAATCATTATTGTTGTTCAAAGGTTATACATTATTTAGACAATAATATGTCAATAATTTTTTTTGAATTGTATTTTAATAAAAATGATATAAGTTATAATAAAGGTGTACCTTCGATAACGAATAAACATCTCTTAAAAGTATGTGTAAAACGCTGCATGATACAAACGAAGGTAAAAATTTGACTCCCTTTAGTAGTGGACCCGTACGTTAATCGTGCGGGTCGTTTTTATTTATTTCTTATTCCCATTATACATCAATTTAAAGCATTAATTTTTTAAACAAATTTAAGAATACATAGTAATATAACAATCTAAACATAAAAACTTTTAACACAACACTTAAACCAATGCTTTAATTTTCAATACGTAGCTATAATTTGTTGTAAAATCAAAAAGGTTAAAATGTTAATTTTCAAAAAAAGGCTCAAAATATGTTTGATTTAGTTATTAAATGTTAAGATATATAAGACTACTATTTCTTTGTAAAAATGAATCCGATTTACGAGTGAGTAATAGTGAAGGCAGTTTTAAGTTGAAGAAGGCAAAAAGAGTAAATGTTTATTAATATTTGTAGAAACTAGGTAAGCAAATTAGTTGTGAAAATGTTAATGGTTGCGTGATAATTTCTATATTTAAATTAGTTTGAAGTGAGGGAGAGTATGTCGAATCAAAATTACGACTACAATAAAAATGAAGATGGAAGTAAGAAGAAAATGAGTACAACAGCGAAAGTAGTTAGCATTGCGACGGTATTGCTATTACTCGGAGGATTAGTATTTGCAATTTTTGCATATGTAGATCATTCGAATAAAGCTAAAGAACGTATGTTGAACGAACAAAAGCAGGAACAAAAAGAAAAGCGTCAAAAAGAAAATGCAGAAAAAGAGAGAAAGAAAAAGCAACAAGAGGAAAAAGAGCAGAATGAGCTAGATTCACAAGCAAACCAATATCAGCAATTGCCACAGCAGAATCAATATCAATATGTGCCACCTCAGCAACAAGCACCTACAAAGCAACGTCCTGCTAAAGAAGAGAATGATGATAAAGCATCAAAGGATGAGTCGAAAGATAAGGATGACAATGCATCTCAAGATAAATCAGATGATAATCAGAAGAAAACTGATGATAATAAACAACCAGCTCAGCCTAAACCACAGCCGCAACAACCAACACCAAAGCCAAATAATAATCAACAAAATAATCAATCAAATCAGCAAGCAAAACCACAAGCACCACAACAAAATAGCCAATCAACAACAAATAAACAAAATAATGCTAATGATAAGTAGTATTTAGTCAAACAAAAATGAACCAGTATGACAGACAACACAATTAATTAGGTTGTCTCGAATATTGGTTCTTATTTTTATAATTGTTAATTAGGGGAGAGATGATACTTAAATAGTTAGTTGTTTATTTTACGGA
>NZ_JACYHC010000390.1:0-233 GCF_017152085.1 Staphylococcus sp. EG-SA-2 | reverse complement strand
CAAGATATGACTGACATATTATCTATGTTTTATGATTTTGCATATTGTTTATATTCAACACATAAGCATAGAGAGATAAGTCCAAGACTGCGTTTAGTGATTCCTTTAAAACGAAATGTAAATGCAGATGAGTATGAAGCTATTGGGCGTAAAGTCGCAGATATCGTTGGCATGGATTACTTCGATGATACAACTTATCAACCACATAGGTTAATGTATTGGCCTTCAACTAG
>NZ_JACYHC010000389.1:0-234 GCF_017152085.1 Staphylococcus sp. EG-SA-2 | reverse complement strand
CAATTGCCCCTTCACCCATTGGTGTTGAAATACTCGTAATTGTATCTAAATCCATATTGCTACTCGCCTCCTTCAACGATGTGAATACATTTTAAAGTAAGTTATTATAACCCTAAGGTCAGTCTTACGTTTGTCTGAGGTAAGACTTCGGGATGCGTTGAGTGGTTAATGTTTTCCTTCCCCTACCCTATCCTTACTTAATCTTTTTATTAAAAACTTTGGCAATTTTAAGTA
>NZ_JACYHC010000388.1:0-236 GCF_017152085.1 Staphylococcus sp. EG-SA-2 | reverse complement strand
TTACTCATTTAGCTCTACTAAACTCGTTGCGCTCTTTTCTCGTTTCGTCAGATTCAAACGTTTTCACTTCGCCAAGCCATTTTTCTTTGTGTTTGCTTTTTATTTTGATGTTTTAGACATAAAAAAAAGAGACCTTGCGGTCTCAATGCGGCTCATCGCATCCATTTTTTGCCTGGCAACGTTCTACTCTAGCGGAACGTAAGTTCGACTACCATCGACGCTAAGGAGCTTAACTT
>NZ_JACYHC010000387.1:0-236 GCF_017152085.1 Staphylococcus sp. EG-SA-2 | reverse complement strand
TTATGTAACCGTTTTCTTAATCACTCTTTAAAAAATCAACTTCACGAATGAATTGATGATACTTATTTTTCAATATTATTTTGAATAAATTCTTTTAATTGTGGTGTGAAATAAACACCGAAATTCTTTTCAGATTCATCTTTTCCACTACCTGCATATAAAATACCAATCAGTTCATGTTTAGAATTCAATACAGGAGATCCTGAATTACCTGGTTGTGCATACGCATCAAATTC
>NZ_JACYHC010000386.1:0-239 GCF_017152085.1 Staphylococcus sp. EG-SA-2 | reverse complement strand
TTCGCAGTTTAATCAAAACCACATAAAGCTTTTAACTTTACTCTTTGATTTAAAGAGTGACAAATGTTTACAGTTTAATTAAAACTGCATAAGAACTTCTAGCTTTTCTCTTTCGTTCAAAGAGAAGCAGCTGTTCGCAGTTTAATCAAAACCACATAAAGCTTTTAACTTTACTCTTTGATTTAAAGAGTGACAAATGTTTACAGTTTAATTAAAACTGCATAAGAACTTCTAGCTTT
>NZ_JACYHC010000385.1:0-243 GCF_017152085.1 Staphylococcus sp. EG-SA-2 | reverse complement strand
CAGGTGTATGTTTTCCTGCATCCGAGTCCGAATCGCTATCTGAGTCTGAATCACTGTCTGAGTCTGAGTCGCTATCTGAGTCTGAGTCGCTGTCCGAATCTGAGTCGCTATCTGAGTCTGAGTCGCTATCTGAATCTGAATCGCTGTCTGAGTCTGAGTCACTGTCTGAGTCTGAGTCGCTATCTGAGTCTGAGTCACTGTCTGAATCTGAGTCGCTATCTGAGTCTGAATCGCTGTCTGAAT
>NZ_JACYHC010000384.1:0-244 GCF_017152085.1 Staphylococcus sp. EG-SA-2 | reverse complement strand
TTTCAACTATCGAATTAATGGCTGTTCTACCTATTGATGCTCCTGTAATATTTAAAAGAACATCACCATAGTACGTTCTACTATTTTTCATCTCATCATCTATATCTTTACTAATATAAACTAAGTCATTAAGATTTAATTTACCATTTCTAATATTTTGACTCCTTAAAAATGGTATGCCTTTGTTTGTATAGTTTTCACTTCCACCTTTGGGAGTCTTTCCACTACCTATTTTGGTAGTAAG
>NZ_JACYHC010000383.1:0-245 GCF_017152085.1 Staphylococcus sp. EG-SA-2 | reverse complement strand
TTGATGAGATTTGTCTTTGATATTGATGGTACGCTTTGTTTTGACGGCCGATTAATTGACCAGACTATTATTGATACATTGTTACAATTACAACATGATGGTCATGAACTTATATTTGCATCAGCACACATTAATTGGCGCAAATGGTGCTATGATTTCACAGCAATCAAAGATTTCTGTTATCAAACCAATTCATACAGATACATATCACCATATCTTAAAAATAATTCAAAAGTATGAGTTAG
>NZ_JACYHC010000382.1:0-6805 GCF_017152085.1 Staphylococcus sp. EG-SA-2 | reverse complement strand
ATCTTTATCATACAAGGTTACTGTAAATAAGGCATTAGGTAATCCTTTTTCAGCTGCTTCGCGCGTCTTTGGACTCATACCTGCGTTAATCCTTAATGCGCAATAATCCTCGCAAGTCGGAATATCATATGTCACTTTAACCATTATTTACCCCACTTTTCATCACACAATATATCAACCTAGTATAAATGTTTATTTACAATAGTCTTATTCGCTTCTTTAAACACTTCATGATGACTTGAAACATAACCCTCTGCATTCGCATCTGGTTGGATATATGTTTTAGCAAGGTTCGCTGCATTTGCACCATCACTAAATGCACTTGCAATTAGATGTGATTTTGCATCATGATAAACAATATCTCCACACGCATAGATACCAGGTATACTAGTTGTCGTATTACCAAATCCTTTAACACGACAATCATCATGCATATCTAGCTTTGAAGATGTTTCACTCAATAATGTATTACAACGATCAAACCCATGACTAATAATGACATCGTCAAATTTAACTGTATGCCTATCGCCACTTTCAACATGTTCCAAAACAACTTCACTTATATGCGTTTCATCATCATTGCCGACCAAGTATTTAATACGTGTTTTTGGGCATAGTTTCACATTTAAATCTGTCACCAACGTTTTCATCGCTTCATGACCACTTACATCTTCTTTTCGATAAACAACTGTCACGCTTTTAGCAATCTTGGCAATATCATGCGCCCAATCTAATGCTGTATTTCCTCCACCTGATATTAATACATCTTTATCTTTGAAACGTCTGTAACTTTGTACAACATAATGTAAATTAGTTAATTGATATCTCTCTACACCTTTAACATCTAATTGTTTTGGATTAATAATACCCGCACCAATTGCAATGATAACTGCTTTCGATGTATATATTTCTCCCGCTTCTGTTTCAACTTCGAAATGACGTTCTGCCTTTTTCCTAATATCTACCACACGTTCATTCAAATGAACTTCCGGTTTAAAATATAATCCTTGCTTAATTGTATCTTTTAAAATTTCATGACAAGGTTTTGGCGCAATGCCGCCAATATCCCAAATAATTTTTTCAGGGTAAATTCTCATCTTACCCCCTAATTCAGATTGAACATCTATCAATCTTACAGACATATCTCGCAATCCAGCATAAAAGCTTGCATACAAACCAGACGGACCGCCACCAATGATTGTAACATCTTTCATTATGTGCCTCCTATGACTCTCTATATTCATTTCTTTCATTAACGTGCTCAAATTGATAATTATTATCATTTAAAGCCATTATACTATTAATATTTATATTGTTAAAATAAATCGCATAGTTAATCATGAATTATCAATAACTATCCCATCACAATATAAAAACACACCTTTCAAAGTAAGAAACAACAATGTTCCTTTGAAAGATGTGTATATTTTTTAGTTCTAGTTATATTATTTTTTAAAAGACTCATCACGTGGTTCTTTAAGAATTGCTTGTCTTAAAAGGAAAAATAGCAACAATAAACCTGCAAGCATACCTGTGTGCCCAATACCTGCAAAGCCTGCAAATGCTTCTGGAGAGTATGATTTACCAGTGACTTGGAAGAATCCTTTTGTCACCATCATACCTATAGTAACGATAACACCTATGTTATATACATAGAAGAACCAGTTAAATAAGTAGTAACTTGATAATTTAAATAACTTCTCCAATGGTAATAATATTAAAAACATAAACATACCTAAAATAAGTGTATGTGTGTGTACAAGTGATAATTGTGTTGTACCAGTAAAATCATATGCTTTTGTTAGCTCTCTATAGAAAAAGCCACTAAATAAACCTATGATCATATAAAAAAGAAATGAATATAATAACCTACGCATTTTGAATCCTCCCTCACCTTTTCATTATATCCGATTATACCTATTATAACAGTGACAAAAAAGCGAAGATATGACACAACTGAATTTGGTTTAGCACATAGTATGACAGCTAAAATAACTTTACATCAAGCGCTATACAAATAAAATAGCTATACCATGACGCTCGCTACAAACGTCTTGTATAGCTATTATTTCTATTTATTAAATTATGACGGCACTTCAGTACGTTTTGTGCTATGTTTTCTAACAATAGCTGAAACTAAACTTGATACAGCGCCAAAAATCATAAACCCTATAAACATCCACATTGTACTATTTAATTCAATATGATGATTCAAGTATAATAGTTCTCTTACACTTGTTGCATAGTGTGTGAATGGATTCCAATCATATACATATTTTTGATAACTTTCAGGCAACATTTGTTTAGGTAACGTTACAAGTTGCATACTAAAGAACATTAAAATGAAGAAAATTGGAACTGACTTCATACCTAGCCATACCATAACACCTAAAATAAGGCCCACGAAACCAAGAATCGCAAATGCTACAAAAATTGCGATACGATTTGGATGGTCAAAATCAAATCCTTGAACGCCTTGCATGAAATAAATATAAACAAAGCTACCTGCAAATGCTGCAACAACTGCAAATATCATCTGTCCAATTGAAGCAATGATACGATGTTGCACGACGATATTGTTACTAGTTCTAAATGCAAAGAACAATAAGATAGACGTTACGATTGAACCTATCCAAATTGGCATAAACATTAGGAATGGTGCATTACCACCTGCTTGGTGATCTTTAACTTTATTAAGTTTTTCATTATCCACTTTTACTGGATTCGTCAAACCATTGATGTCCGCGGCATTGACTTTAACATTTTGACTCGTTAATGTTTCCAAACTTTGCTTCGTAATTTGAGCATTAATATTATCACCCATACCAGTTAACACAGCTGATGCAATTTGTGAACCTTGTAAGCTTGATCCTTCACTTACAATCGTTTTAAATTTAGCCTGCTTAACCTCTACTTGTTGATTCCCCATTTTTTGTTTCATTTGTTGAACCACTTGTGGCGGAATTTCACCTGAAGCAACTTTTTGTTGCATTTCTTCTTTTTTACTATCCATAACTACTTTTTGTGTTTTACTCATAGCATCTTTTGAAAAGTCTTTATCAATAATAGCTACTCCAAAGATTTTTTGATCTTTCAAATCTTTTTCAAGGTCTTTTTCACTATCAACCTTAACCCATTTAATTTTATTAGAATCACTATCTAATAATTTATCCTCTAATTTTTTACCAATGTTAACATTTTTATCTTGAATCGTTGTACCTTTATCCTCGTTTAATATACCAATTGGTAAATCTTTTGGTTTAGGATTATATGCAGGATAAAAAGCTAAAGAAAAGATTACCAAGATAATCATAGTTGCTATTGGCGCAATCCATAATAATTTATTTTTAAATATATTCATTTTATTAATTACCTCCTTATTAGACAATGTGTTGAATATTTCGCATGTTGTCTATTATAATATGTAAGTGGGAATAAACAATACACAATGTTCATCAATACGTTCATTAATAGACAAATACACCCACATTGTTCAATAACACAAGGAGGTTGATTTATTTTTGAAAGAAGATAGGCGAATTAGAAAGACAAAGTCCTCCATTAAACAAGCGTTCACTAAATTACTACAAGAAAAAGATTTAGAAAAGATTACCATTCGCGACATAACAACACGCGCTGATATCAATAGAGGGACATTTTACTTACATTACGAGGATAAATATATGTTACTCGCAGATATGGAAGATGAGTATATTTCAGAACTAACGACATATACTCAATTTGATTTGTTACGCGGTTCTTCAATTGAAGACATTGCGAATACTTTTGTAAATAATATACTCAAAAATATTTTCCAACATATTCATGATAATTTAGAGTTTTATCATACTATTTTACAATTGGAACGCACGAGTCAATTAGAATTGAAAATCAACGAACATATCAAAAATAATATGCAACGTTATATTAGTATCAATCATTCTATCGGAGGCGTTCCAGAGATGTATTTTTACAGTTACGTTTCCGGAGCAACAATTTCAATTATTAAATACTGGGTAATGGACAAACAGCCCATTTCAGTTGATGAATTAGCTAAACATGTGCATAATATTATTTTTAATGGTCCATTAAGAATAATGGCAGAAAACCGTTTGCATAAATCAAACCTTGATTCACTAACTTAAGTAATACTCGCTTTTCCTAAATCCTTTAGAAAGGAACTATATATCATGATTACTTCATTCAGACATTCTGAAGATATAGATAAACATATTATAAAAACACCATTAGATCATACAGCGTCATGGATTAATGTAGTAGAACCAGACCGAGAAGAAATTGAAAATCTTATGGAACAATATAATATACCTGAAGACTTTATACGTGACCCTTTGGACTCAGAAGAAAGTTCCCGTATTGAATATGACGAAGATACTGGTTACTCATTAATCATTATTGATTTACCTATCGTCAATTCAACTAATCGTAGCGTTCTATCTTTTGTAACGATTCCATTAGGCATTATTATTGGCAACGGTATTATCGTAACAGTTTGTGACGCTGAAAATGAATTTTTAGAAAATTTACCTAAGCGTGATATTAATTTAAAATTTCACAGCAGATTTGCATTAGAAATTTTAACTACTATTGCCGACCATTATAATCGTAACTTACGATTACTTAATAAAAGTAGAATTCGTATTGAGAAAGAACTAAAAAATAACATTACTAACAAACAACTTTTCAAATTAATGGAAGTTGAAAAAAGTTTAGTATACTTTTTAGCTGCCTTAAAAGGTAACGATACAATTATTAAAAAGTTATTCCGTTTACCTGCAATTAAACGTTTTGAAGAAGATGAAGAATTACTAGAAGATTTAATCATTGAAAATAACCAAGCCATCGAAACAACAGAATTACATCAACGTATCTTAGAAAGTATCACAACATCATACGCTTCCTTATTATCTAATGATATGAATACGATTATGAAGACATTAACACTTTTCACGGTACTATTAACGTTACCAACGCTCGTATTTAGTTTCTTCGGTATGAATGTGCCGTTGCCAATTGATGACCATAGTTATATATCTTGGATTATTGTGGTAGGTATTTCATTAATTCTTGTCGTAATTGTTAGTATTTTCTTATGGCGTAAACAGAAATTATAACTAAATTAAAAGGTATGACAGCTTAAAGTTTCATCCTATTGCATTTGCAATGACTGATACTTTGATTACTGTCATACCTCTTTTTTATTCTACAACTTCTTTATTTGCTTTTCTTTTAGATAAAATTAAAGTAACTGTTATAGCAATGATGAATGATATTGTCATACCAACAAAGTAGTGTAACCATCCTGCATGTACTGGATTGATTGAAATAAATCCTGGCAATCCAGCAGTTCCTAATGCGATTGCTTTAACCTTGAAGAAAGCAATATATGCTGAACCAATACCTGATCCAACGATAGCGCCAATAAATGGATATCTTAGTTTTAAGTTAACACCAAACATAGCCGGTTCTGTAATACCAAGTAATGCTGAAATACCTGCGGCAGATGCCACACCTTTTAACTTCTTATTTTGTTTAATAATAAAGAACGCTGCAATTGCTGCACCACCTTGTGCAACATTAGACATTGTCGCAATCGGGAATATAAATGATCCACCCGTTTTAGTGGCATCTGCAATTAATGTCGTTTCTACAGCTATAAAGCTATGATGCATACCTGTAATAACAATCGGAGCATACAATAATCCGAATATTAATCCACCAATTGCACCACCAAATTCATAAAGCCATGTTAAACCATCTGATAACCAGTAACCTAATTGTCGAGTGATTGGACCTACAAATGAAAATGTTAGAAATGCTGTTATAAAAATAGATAACAATGGTGTTAACAAATTATCTAACACCGTTGGAATAACTTTGCGTAACCCTTTTTCAATTGAGGCTAAGATATAAGCTGCTACAAGCATAGGTAACACTTGTCCTTGATAACCTACTTGATTAATATGCAAACCAAAAACATCCCAATATGGAATAGCCTTACCTGCTTCAACTGCTTTTGGGAAATCGTATGCGCTCATTAGCGATGGATGAACTAGTATCATACCTAATACAGCACCTAAAAATGGATTGCCACCAAAGCGTTTTGCTGCACTAAATCCAATTAAAATTGGTAATAATGTAAATGGTGCATTCGCAAAAACATTTATCATTTCAGCTAATCCAGCAAATTGACTATATACATCTATCAATGATTTACCTGAAAAGAATAAATCTTTCGCAGTCAAAATGTTATTTAACCCCATTAATAAACCACCAGCAACGATGGCTGGTATAATCGGAACAAAGATATCTGAAAGCATTTTTACAAATCGCTGTAACGGATTCATATTTTTAGCAGATTGTGCTTTGACTTCCGAAGTGGTTGATGCTTCTTTTCCAGTTAATTTTTCCAGTTCACTAAATACTTTATTGACTGTACCAGACCCAATAATAATTTGGTATTGTCCCCCAGTAGAAAACGTCCCTTTAACTACATCCATATTGTTTAGCGCCTCTTCATTTACTAAACTTTCATCATTTAAAACTAATCGTAGTCTCGTTGCACAATGCGCCATTGCATCTAAATTCTCTTCTCCGCCTATCGCGTTCAAAATATCTTCTGCGGATTGCTTATAATTCATATATTTAGCCTCCTAATTAGAACCGGTTCCATTTATTCCACTTTATTGTAACCGGTTCCAAAAATATTTGCAACACTCTATTATCATTTTATATAAACACCTACACCATTTTTGATAGCGCATTCATTTTTATTGCTATACTA
>NZ_JACYHC010000381.1:0-246 GCF_017152085.1 Staphylococcus sp. EG-SA-2 | reverse complement strand
CTCTATTTATACAATACTTCGTATTGAATGGCTTCGCTTTGCCCGTCTGGCACATTACTGTAAAATTCTATAAATAGAATTTTTGATGACGGGTCCCTTCCTAGGGTGCCGTCTCAGCCACCCCAACCGGCACATTGTTGTAAGCTGACTATATGTCAGCTTCTGTGTTGGGGCCCCTGTCTTCGACTGGCACTGCTCCCTCAGGAGTCTCGCCATTAATACTACGTATTAACATGTAATTTTACT
>NZ_JACYHC010000380.1:0-246 GCF_017152085.1 Staphylococcus sp. EG-SA-2 | reverse complement strand
ATGTGAAGATTAAGCCAACCATTCAAGATACTGAACATTAATAAAACCCTTAGCTAGATTGAAAATGGGAATCATGCAATTCAAGCATGGACCTGTAATCTAGTTAGGGGTTTTTATCTTTAATGAATGACTTCATTTAAATACTCAGTAATTTCATCGCCTTCTTCAGCATTTACACCTAAAATATGAGCGATATAGCCTTCTTCTTTTAAATCATCAGTACCGATAATACCGAATTTATTTGTT
>NZ_JACYHC010000379.1:0-247 GCF_017152085.1 Staphylococcus sp. EG-SA-2 | reverse complement strand
TAGTAGTTTTCCTTTCCTGATGGACCAAAACCTAATTTAATCCAATCTATATAATCAAACGATACTTTCAAATTACCCTCTCTTGTAAAATCAAATTCACATGATGTCCATGGTTCTAAATCTTCTTTAAATGCGTTTCTTAACTTCTTAAACAATCTATATAAATCCGTCCACAAATCATAAAATACTTTTTCAGAGACATTATACTCTCTAGGGATATATGTGTAATAATTCAATTCATCACTAC
>NZ_JACYHC010000378.1:0-248 GCF_017152085.1 Staphylococcus sp. EG-SA-2 | reverse complement strand
AACGAAAATAAGTATTTACTTATACACCAATCCCCTCACTATTTGCGGTAGTGAGGGGATTTTTATTGGTGCGGCTATATGTCACCTATTTTGTATTGCGTCTACTTAGCCAATAAGAAAAAAACGCAATGGCACAGCCACTGATGACTGGTGCTATGATGTGAACGAAAATAAGCATCACCTTATACACCTCCTCTCTGCGTCTAAATTGACGCCTGAGAGATAGGCGACTCTACTATTATATCATC
>NZ_JACYHC010000377.1:0-251 GCF_017152085.1 Staphylococcus sp. EG-SA-2 | reverse complement strand
ATTTTAATCTTCTCCTCAAAATATCAGTATTGATTCAGTATAGCAAAAAAGCAATTGATACAAAACAATATCATCTATTGTTGCTTTTTACACTGAATACTCTCACCTCATCATTCACACTGCATTGGGAGTGGGACAGAAATGATATTTTCGCAAAATTTATTTCGTCGTCCCACCCCGGCAAGGTTGACTAGAATTGAAAAAAGCTTGTTACAAGCGCATTTTCGTTCAGTCAACTACTGCCAATATAA
>NZ_JACYHC010000376.1:0-252 GCF_017152085.1 Staphylococcus sp. EG-SA-2 | reverse complement strand
CAATTGCCCCTTCACCCATTGGTGTTGAAATACTCGTAATTGTATCTAAATCCATATTGCTACTCGCCTCCTTCAACGATGTGAATACATTTTAAAGTAAGTTATTATAACCCTAAGGTCAGTCTTAACCCTAAGGTCAGTCTTACGTTTGTCTGAGGTAAGACTTCGGGATGCGTTGAGTGGTTAATGTTTTCCTTCCCCTACCCTATCCTTACTTAATCTTTTTATTAAAAACTTTGGCAATTTTAAGTA
>NZ_JACYHC010000375.1:0-252 GCF_017152085.1 Staphylococcus sp. EG-SA-2 | reverse complement strand
TCACCTCCTTTCTAAGGATATATTCGGAACATCTTCTTCAGAAGATGCGGAATAACGTGACATATTGTATTCAGTTTTGAATGTTTATTTAACATTCAAATATTTTTTGGTTAAAGTGATATTGCTTTTGAAAATAAAGCAGTATGCGAGCGCTTGACTAAAAAGAAATTGTACATTGAAAACTAGATAAGTAAGTAAAATATAGATTTTACCAAGCAAAACCGAGTGAATAAAGAGTTTTAAATAAGCTTG
>NZ_JACYHC010000374.1:0-253 GCF_017152085.1 Staphylococcus sp. EG-SA-2 | reverse complement strand
CAACTTACATATTAAGAACCAACGTTCATTATAGTATTATCCATAAAGAAATTGAAGTATATTTAATTTTTTAACAAAATCATTATAAAATATAATATTTTGAATCAAGTCAACCATGTAAAATATAGTCAAGTCCAGACTCCTGTGTAAAATGCTATACAATGTTTTTACCATTTCTACTTATCAAAATTGATGTATTTTCTTGAAGAATAAATCCATTCATCATGTAGGTCCATAAGAACGGCTCCAATTA
>NZ_JACYHC010000373.1:0-254 GCF_017152085.1 Staphylococcus sp. EG-SA-2 | reverse complement strand
TAATTGGAGCCGTTCTTATGGACCTACATGATGAATGGATTTATTCTTCAAGAAAATACATCAATTTTGATAAGTAGAAATGGTAAAAACATTGTATAGCATTTTACACAGGAGTCTGGACTTGACTAGTTTGAAGGTGATAATGTACATGTATAAAAGATATAAACATTTATATAGATTGCCATTCATACACTATCATTATCAAATAACCTATTAATTACGTCATAAAATACCAGATGAACCAAAAAACGCCT
>NZ_JACYHC010000372.1:0-254 GCF_017152085.1 Staphylococcus sp. EG-SA-2 | reverse complement strand
GGGGAGAAATTTAAAGCTTAAAAAAGAAAGTGACTTTGAATTCACAAAAAATCATAAAAGGTTATTATTAGGTTCTGTATTTTTGATGGCAACTTCTGCAATTGGGCCAGCATTTTTAACGCAAACATTGGTACTGTTATCTCAATATTGATTGCATTTGGTGGTCTAGCTTTTAATATTGGTAATATTGCTGGTGCCGGTTTAGGTTTAAATGCAATTTTTGGATTAGATGTAAAATGGGGCGCAGCTATTAC
>NZ_JACYHC010000371.1:0-6826 GCF_017152085.1 Staphylococcus sp. EG-SA-2 | reverse complement strand
TGGCATCTTTTGTTTTACCTGAATGGTGTATGTCATAAATCTTTTCGATATAACTTCTTAAACTGCTATCATCACCGTCTTGCCATTGACGTGTCTTAAAATTAGTATTCCATGGCACTTTCCCTAAACATTCAATTTGTTTCGTAAATTCGTTAAAGGCTATTTTTCCTTTTAAATTTGGATCATTACGCAATATAATTTCTATATTTGGGATACTAGCTTTGAAAGTACCTTTCGAAGTAATTTCTAACGTCTCAGACCATGCATCATCGCTATTTTCTATTTCATCGAAATCCTGCATTGCATCAGACATTTTGTCATTAATTAATTGCTTTTTAACAACCTCATCATTTTGCGCTCTTTGCTGCATTGCTTTATAACTAGGTAGTCGATTAACCGGAGTATCTGTTTTAGTTTCTTCATCTTGAGCACCATATAAGTGTATGCGTACTAAATCAAAACTGTTCACAAGCATACCGCTTACGGGATCCGTATTATGATGAGAATAGGCAAACTTGTTATTTTCGTATAACACCAATCCACCTGCAGTTGAACCTTCATGATAGGTATAACGGTTAGTAGAATGTTTTTCGTATAAATCAGGAATAAAAGTTTCTATAGCTTCTTCTATCGTATAGGCTCTACAAAATGCACCAACAATTCCCGGCTTTTCTTCTGGGTCGCCTTGCTTATCTGCTAATCTTTTAGTCTTACTCTCTTCCCTTGAAGACGTTGGCCATTCTAATGTGTCAGTCCAATCAACATATTCATTTAATATTTTATCTGGGTCTAACAAAGGTAAATCTTCATAGGTAAAGAAAAATTCCGCATCGTTACTAGTTGAAGGCCAATACATTAACCTATGTGGTTGATAAGTTGTATCATCGAAGTAATCCATGCCAACGATATCTGCGACTTTACGCCCAATAGCTTCATACTCATCTGCATTTACATTTCGTTTTAAAGGAATCACTAAACGCAGTCTTGGACTTATCTCTCTATGCTTATGTGTTGAATATAAACAATATGCAAAATCATAAAACATAGATAATATGTCAGTCATATCTTGGGCTGCATAATCGATATCAAGTGTTAGCATTGAACGATTCATGACTTGACCAGCACGTCGTTTGCCTTCTTTTAAATATCCGCCGACAAATCCGCCAACGTCTTTTATATCTGCTTGTTCATACTTAGACATTTTATTGTACTCAGTTAAATCTTCTTTAGTTCTAACTGTTTGTGCTAGCTTCTGCATAAAGTCAGACCAAGCCATATTGTGATTAGTCCAATGTGTAGATAAACGACTAGCAGCATAAGAATATGAGACATCACGATCATATTTAATTGTTTCTATTTGAGTGACTTTGTCTAACATGTTCGGCTCCTTTCATTATTTTAGATAGAGTAGAGAAGCCAACGCCTCTCTTTAGCTTTTGAATCTTTTTCTAATTCGTTCAACTTCATTTTCATAATCTTCTAAACCTTCAACACCATTATTTTTTACTAACTGCTTGAAAAGATAAGCATTCATATACTCCAATGCTTCTATGGTTTTCATCTTATGAGAAATGCTACTTAACAAGATCAATAAAAATATAGATAAAACAATTGAAATGACAATCCACATATTTACAACACCTCCAGTGCTATTGCTAAACACATTAATATAATTAATTCAAAAATGATAATAGCTATTACCATGAAACTTCAGCTCTGATTTTTTCAAAATCACTCGGCGCTTCTACATCATCATTAGCCGTCATCATAATATATACTTGCTCAGTTACATACTTACCTAGCTCATACATTGCTAGTAAGAATAATAATCTTAATATTTGCTTAATCATTTCCCACACTCCCTTATATTTTCAAACAACTGACCTAATTTAATAACTGCACCCCTTTTAACTTGTGCCTCGTACTTCTCTTTCGCTTCTTCTTTACTCTCCGCCTCAACAACTGTAAACGTCTGATTATCTCTAGCAGCAGTAAAATGTTCATGTGGTAGTCCTGATGAATCTTTGAATGTTGTGACTAAGTATTGTGTCACTTCCCCAAAACCTCCTTGACTCGATCTAAGATGTCTTTACACGTATCCTTTCCCTGCGTCTGCTGTTCCATCTTGTCTTTCATGATTCCTTTTCATTTTCTTTTTGTATGCGTCAATGAGTTGGTCGATAGAATAGTAAGTATTGGCGTACAAAAACGGCATTATTAAAACTTGTACAATGCTATTATCAATACCTTTTACAAATTGTTCTGTTAGCGTATGCATTACATGAACAAAATAAACTGAATGTAGTTTAGGTAAAGTAACTTCATTTTCAATCAAATCAACCATAACCTCAGTAGTCTCTTCCAAATCTTCTTCATCAACAATAGTCAGAGTTAATTGCAAACTGAAAGCTAAGTAATCAGCAATCTCATCTAATTGTGTATCTAATGGCTTACCTGGTTGTTTCTTCCAATTTTTAAAAAACTCAAGTGTGTTAACCCACTCCGCAAATTCAATAATCATACTAGCTACTGTGTCATTTAAATTTCTAGTCGGTATTCTATCGTCGAACTTCTTTTGTATTTGTAATAACTCTTGTAACTGATCAATTGTTAACGTGTTAGTCATTATTCTTTCTCCTTATTTTTCATTTTTTTAACCGATCTTCTAGTTTGTTTTTTTAATAATTTAGCAATGTTAATCCCCGTTTTGGTTAATTCTGCATTTTCATAAAACAAATTGTTATTAATCATCATCTGTAATGTCGAATAAGTGATCATCGCTAAATTTTCAATTCTAAAATCTTTTTTATTTCCGTTCAAAAAGATTACTGCGTGTTTTGGTGGTATTTCGCCATAATATTTTTCCCAAACATAGTGATGATATAATTTCCAGTTATTTCTTTGATTATTAGTTTTGTTGTCTACTTTTATTAAAACGTATCCGTGTTGACCTAATTTTTTAGAACCTATAGGCTTGTGAAGATGTCCATGTGCTTGCCTAGATCCGTATGGCGACACACCACTTTTTACACCTAAACGGTTCATCTTAGCATTGATAGCATTCTTGCTTATATTCGTACCAAATTTGTTATTAAACATATCTCTAACATCTTTTAAGTAACGACCCTTATAAATAGATTTCACATAATCAATGTGTTTCTGTTCCCACTTAAACCTCATTTTTTATTCTCCAACATTTCAGGTAATTGATTGTTCAAGTCTAAACTTTCATCTTTAAATTTGTGTGCCTGTAAAATCAAATTACCGTTTTTAACAATACTTCTCGCTACATCAGAGATGACTTTAGCTCTTTGCAATTCTTCTTGGAGTTCATCACCTTTTATTTCTTCGTCATTAAGCCTCTCGAGTTGTGCAAATAAATGGTTATTTAAATCAACTAAAGTGTTTTTAGTCATTTTCCTGCTCCTCCTCATATTTATAGACCACTTGCCCCGTCATAATCCCTACTGCTTCATCAAGACCAATATCTTCTTTGAGTGCATCTTGCATAGCATTAGGTAAACCCTCAAGTATTTCATCAAACGCTTGCGCTTTCTTATACACGTCTTCAATCTCTTTTAGTAATCCCTCTGTGTCATTGCCGTTGTATGCGCTAGCACTTATAACGGACTGTTCAATTAGAGTTAGTACAAAGATTTTTATATTGTTCATCTGATAAGGTGAACGTCATCTCATAACCTCCAATAGCATCTCATTTTCAAAAATATTTCCAACAATTTCAATAATATCGTCATTTTCACTTAGTAATTCAGTTACATTGCTAAAAGTTATATAAAAGGCTCCTTCTTTAAACTCGATAAAACTTACTTCTCTCGAATAACAATCTTGAACAATATCCCCTTCATAAATCTCCACACCGTGCACATCTTTAAATCCTGTGTATTGTAATAGTTTTACTTCATTGAAACTTTTATAACCTGTTGAAATCAAAATGTACCCACTATTAAAATCGATTTCGTCAATAATACTCATAACTTTTTTATCTTTATCCCAAGCTTTAAATTTCAACATCATACTAGCAACTCCCCATCTTTCCAGATTAACGTCATAGTTAGGTCATCGTTTAAGATGTAGAATGCTTTGGTAGGCACACATCTGCCATATAAACATTCTTTTATACTAGTGTTCTCATATAGTGTAGAGTTATAGTCTCCTTCTTGAATCTCGAATAATTCAATCAACCTATCAACCTTAGTCTCTTCTGTGATATCTTCTTCAAATTCGACTTCAAAAGTATCATCAGCTGATACAAAACCTTTTATGATACAATTTCTTCCGTCATAAAGAGAGAAGCACTTATAATCAATATCACTCTTGGTTTGTGGATAAAAATTTCTTCCTGTTGCTAATCCAGGGTTATCCCATGCCCACTTAATTAATTCATCTAGTCTCATTTCTTTTTTTACTTTGATTTTCATTGTTATATCTCCTCTTGAATAGTGAATTTATCGTTAATTGATACGTATCCAGTCACATTACATAAGATGCTATCAACATCAAAAGTCACACAACAGTTGCGTTCAACATCGTTTGAATAGAATCTTTTATTACCTGATAACTTGGGGTTATCCCAAGCCCATTGGATAAGTTCAGGCAAGTTCACTTCTTTTTCAATTTTGATTTTCATCATTTCCATCTCCTCTAAAATAAAGTTAGTTGCTTCTGCTCCTCGTATTCCAAACCATGTTGCTTTATATATGTTTCAAGCTCTTCCGCTGTATCAAATGTCTTTTTCACACCTTGCCAACCTGGTACGATATGTCCGTGAAAGTAATAAGTGCCGTTTACTACATGGATATGTGCCACTCGTTCGTTATCCTGATACAGATATCTCTTAGATCCAAAGAATTGATTTAGGTATTCTTTACGCGCGCTATCTGTCATGGTCATCACTCCTTTTAACAATTAGGCAGACCAAACGACATGCATTCGTCGTATAGCTCTTCATTACTTATGCTTGCCTTATAGTTTTCAATCACATTGCTAACTTCTTTATGACTCATTGCTTTAACTTGTTCGTCTGTATATTTTTCGCAGTCTTCTAATTCCAGTTGCTCCTGTAATGACATCACATATTCAACTTGTCTTTGGGTTGCCATCGTTAACCCTCCCACAAGTCAAAAGCTCTTTGGACGTAAAACTTCGCCTTTGCTAAATCCTCATGACCATTCTTTAACGGTGCTCTAGACAAGTATTTGATTGCATTACCTATTGCGAATGCTAGTTGAGGTGGATACTGTGCCGTAACCTGTTCGATAAAATCTATAATTTCAATGTCGCCGTATGTGTAGTGCGCTGGTTGCTTAACATTGTCTTGCGCTTCGTTCATATCTACTTTTCTGTTACTGATTACGCTCATTATGCTTCACTCCATTTCTTGAACATTTGGTTATAAGTGACATCGAACCAGTACGGATCACGTGAATGTTTTTGTGGCGTTCCATCATAAAGCCATGGTCTTAATCTTCTCTTTCTTTCCTGTTCATATTCCGCTCTCACATTTCGTTGGTATCGGTTCAAAATCGCTTTTTTTCTGATTTTTTCTCTCCCTTTTTCTTCATCTTTTATTTGACTCTTCATATATTCAACTTCTTCTTTAGATTTTGAGTCCTTTCTTCCACACAATAATTCATCGCCGCGCATTTTATGTTTGTATCTATATCTAAGAAGTTCTGGAGATATATGATATTTTTCTGAAACTTCTCTCAATGTCATTAGTTTTCCTTTAATACGCACTCTTATAACTTTTCTTCTAGCCATCATTCCACCTCTAAATCTAAAACCTTGATATTTATAACGTTATATTTTAATAGTTCACCTGGATTATTAAATAAATAGTCCGCCAAATTTTCTTTTTCTTTATCAATCTGATTGTAATTAACACTTTCGACTTCTGTAGGAATTCTAATGTCAACAGAAGCATTGATATAAGCTTGATGTTGCATGCAATCACACTCCTAATCCTTCATATAAAACGGAGAAGTAAACCCGTCACTATTCAAATTCAATCCTTTTGCCCAATCAACAGGCTTATTCATGATAGTTTCGATTTCCTTAAGTCCATTTGAACCTCTAGGTATTTCTACAATTACTTCATCATGGACATGGCCAACTATTTTAAAACCTAATGCTTCAAGCCTTGCTATAGAAATCGCAAGTAAATCCCTTGCAGTTGCTTGAACAATATTCTCGACTAACTTCCCACCATACGTTTTTAACTTTGACCATTTACGGTTAAGATCTAACCCCATAAATTCAACAACTTGACTACCCCAACTATTTTCACCAACTAAAGCTTTTGGATAAGCTAAAGCTCTTCCACTAGGCAGTTCAATCATTAGAAAACCTTTTTTCATATAAAATCTAAGTCCATGTGTATGATGCGTCTTTCGGGATTTTACAGTATTAATTGCAGCCTCTTGGCAAGCCTTCCAAAAATTAACTATGTTAGGATTTGCGTTACGCCAACTATCAACTAAACCTTGTAACTCGTTTTCTTCAATGCCCATTTCCAATGCACCCATTGCTTTTAAAGCTCCAGCGCCACCTTGATAGCCTAAAGCTAATTCGGACACTTTTCCTTTTTGTCTGAGAGGGTCGCCTTTAGTTATGCTTTCTACCGGTACATTAAACATTTGAGAAGCCGATGCTTCATATATCTTTCCGTGTGTGTTGAATACATCTAAACGCCATTGTTCTTTTGCATACCATGCTATGACTCTTGCCTCTATTGCAGAAAAATCACTTACTGCTAGTTCATTACCTTCTTCAGCAGTAAATGTCGTCCTAACTAATTGACTTAATA
>NZ_JACYHC010000370.1:0-254 GCF_017152085.1 Staphylococcus sp. EG-SA-2 | reverse complement strand
TACAAAGGAGAAAAAAAGAAGACAACCAAGCCCAATAATGGACTGGCCGCCTAATAATAAAAACTCTAAAAGTTGTAATTTAAAATAGTTCTTTAAATTATATACCCACCACATTTGGTGGAGAACCTTAATGAATGACTTCATTTAAATACTCAGTAATTTCATCGCCTTCTTCAGCATTTACACCTAAAATATGAGCGATATAGCCTTCTTCTTTTAAATCATCAGTACCGATAATACCGAATTTATTTGTT
>NZ_JACYHC010000369.1:0-255 GCF_017152085.1 Staphylococcus sp. EG-SA-2 | reverse complement strand
AAGAGTGTGTAGGGAATGGCGTTGTATAAATTGTATTAGAAGAACTTCTAACGCATCTCTGTGGTTAAAAGAGATGAAGGGAACGACAGTTTAATTAAAACTGCATAAGAACTTCTAGCTTTTCTCTTTCGTTCAAAGAGAAGCAGCTGTTCGCAGTTTAATCAAAACCACATAAAGCTTTTAACTTTACTCTTTGATTTAAAGAGTGACAAATGTTTACAGTTTAATTAAAACTGCATAAGAACTTCTAGCTTT
>NZ_JACYHC010000368.1:0-259 GCF_017152085.1 Staphylococcus sp. EG-SA-2 | reverse complement strand
TTACACATAGGCGCACTTGTCTCCTTTAGTTTGGGTTTGGTCACTTTAAATTATAGAGGCAATTGCGCTTTTTGTGTATTAAAAAAAGCAGGAAGTTTTACCTTCCCACCATAAAATATGAAGAACCAACAAAAAAAAGAGCTCAAGACATTACATCTTTAAGCTCTTAATCTATAAATTATTTTTGATGGTCAGCAAATGTGCGACCTTTCATAGGTCTGCTTCCACCGCTGCTCTTCTCTTTACGGTCGAATTTTTT
>NZ_JACYHC010000367.1:0-265 GCF_017152085.1 Staphylococcus sp. EG-SA-2 | reverse complement strand
ATGTGAAGATTAAGCCAACCATTCAAGATACTGAACATTAATAAAACCCTTAGCTAGATTGAAAATGGGAATCATGCAATTCAAGCATGGACCTGTAATCTAGTTAGGGGTTTTTATCTTTAATGAAGGTTCTTCATCTTTTATGGTGGGAAGGTAAAACTTCCTGCTTTTTTTAATACACAAAAAGCGCAATTGCCTCTATAATTTAAAGTGACCAAACCCAAACTAAAGGAGACAAGTGCGCCTATGTGTAATGATACCTTAG
>NZ_JACYHC010000366.1:0-270 GCF_017152085.1 Staphylococcus sp. EG-SA-2 | reverse complement strand
GCTTACTTACAGCTCCCCAAAGCATATCGTCGTTAGTAACGTCCTTCATCGGCTTCTAGTGCCAAGGCATCCACCGTGCGCCCTTAATAACTTAATCTATGTTTCCACCATTTTTATAAGTCAAACGTTAACATGAAGTTACGTTCTTTTATAAAAAGATTTAAACGCGTTATTAATCTTGTGAGTGTTCTTTCGAACACTAGCGATTATTTCTTATGAATTCAAGCTTATTTAAAACTCTTTATTCACTCGGTTTTGCTTGGTAAAATC
>NZ_JACYHC010000365.1:0-271 GCF_017152085.1 Staphylococcus sp. EG-SA-2 | reverse complement strand
GATATTGAACTTAAATTCTAATCTTTAATTTTATAATAAGGCATCTCACAATCGTGGGGTGCCTTTTACATTTGTAGAGATGTGATGCTTGAATGTTTGAAGTGATTTGCCAAAAGTTATATAAATTTGTACCAAATAAATTAAATTTTGTTAGGAGAGATGTATAAAACTAATTAGGTATAGTGTTTGACAAGTTGCTGAATAAAATATATCTTATGATACTTTGAAAGAAGGAATAATTTTAAAAATAAAAAACCAATAATCCGAGTCA
>NZ_JACYHC010000364.1:0-272 GCF_017152085.1 Staphylococcus sp. EG-SA-2 | reverse complement strand
TACCTACCTAAAATGAAAATAAATTCATTCAATACAACGTGTGTCATAAGTTCTGTTGAACATAACGGTGAATGGCGATGTCATTGTAACCATCTAAATGAGAGTGATACAAGTTGTTAGGATTATGATAGTCGCCCAGGCTATGTTTAATGATAGAGGAGGAATTTGATGATCTCTAACAAATTAGCAAATATCCCTGATAGTTATTTCGGGAAAACGATGGGACGTAAAATCGAACATGGACCATTGCCATTAATTAATATGGCAGTTGG
>NZ_JACYHC010000363.1:0-275 GCF_017152085.1 Staphylococcus sp. EG-SA-2 | reverse complement strand
TGAAGAGCGAGTGAAACAAGAGGGACAACCAGGAAGTAAGACAATCACAACACCAATCACAGTGAACCCATTAACAGGTGAAAAAGTTGGTGAGGGTCAACCAACAGAAGAGATCACAAAACAACCAATAGATAAGATTGTAGAGTTTGGTGGCGAGAAAATACCGCAAGGTCATAAAGATATCTTTGATCCAAACTTACCAACAGATCAAACGGAAAAAGTACCAGGTAAACCAGGAATCAAGAATCCAGACACAGGAAAAGTGATCGAAGAGC
>NZ_JACYHC010000362.1:0-275 GCF_017152085.1 Staphylococcus sp. EG-SA-2 | reverse complement strand
GATTTAGAAAAGTTAAAATCACATTTAAATAAAAATCAACTCGCTTTTATTCAGGCAGTTGAAAAACATTATAAATTGTATGTCAATATGTTGGAAAATGGAGAAAAACATGCCATTAATCAACAGGAATTGAAAAAGTGGAGTGCAGAAGATGAATATGCAACATTTGTTAAGACAGTACACATTGCATTAATGCATGATTGGTTAAAAGGTAAAATAATTGTTGATTCATTAGGGCTACACTCAAATAACCAAAGGCATACAAATGAAACCGA
>NZ_JACYHC010000361.1:0-6833 GCF_017152085.1 Staphylococcus sp. EG-SA-2 | reverse complement strand
CTGATTTTACACCTAGCAATAAATTAGCAGCCGTTATTGGTGTCGTTGGCGAAGTTGTTACGACAATGGCCATTACTGTTGCACGTGAATTTAAAACTGAAAATATCGTTTATATCGGTTCTTCATTCCATAATAACGCTTTATTACGCAAAGTTGTGGAAGATTATACTGTGTTACGCGGTTGCAAACCGTACTATGTTGAAAACGGCGCATTTTCAGGTGCTATTGGTGCATTATATTTAGGTAAATAGAAAAAGACCATTTATATGCGCGTTGTTTTAAATAAACGCTATATAAATGGCCTTTTATTTTATGGTCTACGTGTTTTGGAATACGTATTGTTCCATTTATTATCACTTAATTACTTACAACTCAATTCAATTAAAATGTAAGTTCATTAGACAATTTTTGCGCTGAAACAATTGTACCAACCACGCCAGTTTTTAAATCTATTGCAACGGCTTTATGATCATCTCTAAGTTCATCTAGCCATTCTCCGAAAACAGAACCTTCAATCGTAATTAAATCACACTCTTCAAAATCTTCATCTCGAACTTTTAACGCTCTGTTTTTAATACTCCATACAGGCATAATATGCGGCTTTTTTTCGTCGCTATCATTTTCACTAATGAGAATAAACTGCTTACTACCTTTTTTAGTTAAGCCGTATACTTCATCATATTTTGCTACATCTTGGACAAATTCTTTGATTCTAATTTTATCTAATTCCGTCATCACTTCTTGTGTAACAGCTACAACGTTTAGTAGATGCCCTTCTTCTTCCATTGTTTGATTCATAATAATATGGTCTTGTTCATCAAACAATTCATCTAATTCATAAGTAGCAAAACGATCAACGTCCATTTTTACAACTTTATCAAATGGAATATCACGACTTGTTAAAAATGATACGGCCACACTTTCTTCTGTCCAAACGCCTACATACGCTTCACTTTTATAATTTAGGCGTACTAGTTTTTTATTTTTAGAGGCGAAATAAATACATTCATTTATTAATATATCTCTAAAGAATGGATATGCTTTATAAGACATGCTTGACCCTCACTTTTTAAAATATGTCATACATAAAATAGTAAATGACTCCAACAAGTTAGTCAATTAGACATATTATGAATTCAATTTAATGTCATGTTTTTCATTTTAAAAATTCAATAGCATTAAATTTTACGTATACACAAATTCGGTCTATAACACGAAACATATCTAGTTACTAAAAATTTCAAAACGATAACCTTTAGTATACCTTTATCAACAAAATGGCAACTCTTATAACATAGTGAAATAAAAGTCGCCATTTAATATTAGTATTACAAAGTATTGCCATATCATAAATTTAATTACTGTTGACTAGAATCGAAAAAAGCTTGTTACAAACGCATATTCAGTCAACTACTGGCAACACAACATTGTAGCGCCTTATGTTCCGAACTCTAATAGTGTTCAAGTTCAGCTAAAAATGCGCGTTCATTCTCCAGTACTGTTTCTTTTGAATCACCATGCCAAATACAGCCAAACCTTGATTTAACTTTATCTTCACCGTACCAATCACCATCATAATAAGATAACGGGTATAAACTACCTTCTTTGACATATTTCAAAATCGTATTGAAGAAATGTGTGTTATCACCTTTTGAATGATAACTATAAAACTTTTGATATCCTGAATTCAACTCGTTAGCAAGTAATAACATGCTCGTTGAACCATTTTGTCTAAAGTTTAAATCAATCGCATAAACGTTATCATCCTCATCGACGAGTAGGTCAAAACCAGCTACACCAAAGAATCCTTGATTCACACCGTTTTCCATAATTTGTCTACCTGCTTCTATAACGTGCTCTGGTACATTAGTAGTATTTTCATTTCCGTTATAAAATCCGTACTTATCCGTTAATTGCGTTGCCGCACCAAGATATTGAATGCCTAGCGATTCCGAGTATGCAAACTGAACGCAATAATTCGCTTTTTCTTCAATCTTCTGTTCGATAATAAGCGAATTCGTTTCAGCAGTTGCCTCTTTAATACGCGTTATCGCTTTTTGTAAATCTGCATCATGATAACAAATCATAACGCCATAGCCACCTGCTGTCGGAAGATCATCTCCCGGCTTAATTACTAACGGGAATTCCCAATTCTTAATCTCGTTTTCGAATTGCTCAATTTTTACAACTTTTCTTTTTGGTAAAAACTTCCCATTTGTCCATTCAGGTATTCTTGCTTTATTATTTAAAGCAACAAATAACGTTTTATCTAATGCATAATATTGCTGATTCAAGATTGTTTCATCATGAATATATTGAAAATAAATCTTTTTATTTTCCTTATGTGCCAATTGTTTGATCAAGTTTTCGTAAGATTGCTGATTGTTAAATGTATAAATTGAGTTCGGTACTTCCTTACCAATAACTTGAAATAGCTGATGCAATTTGTCTGTCGCACTAGCTTCGTGAACAATAACAGGTAATTGATTTGCTATTAATAACTCCCTACCAGTTAAAAAATTAGATTGATGTTCGTCCGGTTTCAACCATGGATTCGATATATACGAAGGTCTTGACGTATAGACAACATCTTTGTCATATAAATCACTTAACGTTAAGTTCGGCTCATTACCATTATTTGTCATTACTTCCCATTCCCTTTCAAATGCGCATGCTCTTCAATAATGTCTTGATAAACGTCTTGATTTGTAATTAACTCTAACCCCATCAACGCCATTATTTTAGCACCTTTAATTAATGCTTCATCACCATGTACACTCGCAGCCGCCTCTCTAAATCTATGCGTATGTCCTACTAAATTACGTGATCCTATTTTAATATGAGGATGTATTGTTGGCACAACATGACTTACGTTCCCTGTATCCGTAGAGCCATAACCAAAATCATCATCAATAACTGCTTCACCAACTTCTTCAGCATATTTAGCAAATAAATCATCTAATTTCGGCGTTTTAATGAATTCATTCACACCGTTTTGAATTGGACCAAATTCATAATCACAACCAGTCTGTATCGCAGCTCCACGTGCGATTTGATTTACTTTTTCTGTTAATATATCCAATTCTTTACGCGTCATTGCTCTAGTATAAAAACGAGCATGTGTATAGTCTGGAATAATATTAGCTGCTTTCCCGCCATCTAAAATCACACCATGCACACGTTGATCTTTTTTAATATGTTGTCGTAGTTGTGCTACACCATTAAAATAACTAATCATAGCGTCTAATGCATTTAACGCTTCATCTGCATTTTCAGAGGCATGAGCACTTTTTCCGTAAAATTTAACATCTAAAACATCCACTGCCAAAGTATCAATCGTTTTATAAGTTTCATTTCCCGGATGAATCATTAAGGCAATGTCTATTTGATCAATCACACCAGCCTTGACATAAGAAGCTTTAGCGCTACCATTTTCCCCACCTTCTTCAGCTGGACATCCAAGAACGACTACTTTACCACCAATTTGGTCAATCACTTGCTTCAAACCAATTGCACCAAGCACACTTGCAGTTCCAATGATATTATGACCACAAGCATGACCCAACCCTGGCAAAGCATCGTATTCTGCTAAAAAACCTATAGCTGGCCCGTCAAGACCTGAATCATATGTCGCTATAAACCCAGTTGCATGCCCAGCAATCTCGGTTTCAATTTCAAAATCATGCTCTTTCAAACGATCTATTAAAGTTCGAGACGCAAATATTTCTTCATTACCAAGTTCAGGACGTTCATGAATTCTATGACTGATTTCGATATAACTATATTTATTTGTTTCTATATAATCGAGAATTTGTTGTTTTTCACTCATTTTTTACTATCTCCCTTTTACCCTACACTCATTTTAATCATCCACAATATTTTGTTCTTTCAAAATGAATTATTACTTATTCTATCGGTTTTATCTCATGATGTCATCTAGTTTTTCTTTATTTACAAAATTTTCTAATAACTAAAAGCCTTTCATAAATTTATAAAACAGTTTCAAATTGTAAAACATAAGCCCTATTGTTACAATTTAAGTATTGTTAGAAACACAACTTACAACAAACTTAAGTTTTATATTGCAACAAATCATAAGCGTTTTATAGTTTTGAGTAGTAAATAGGAGGAAATTCAAAATGACAAAAATGAATGTTGAAAGTTTCAATTTAGATCATACTAAAGTGGTTGCCCCATTTATTAGATTAGCGGGAACGATGGAAGGATTAAACGGAGATGTCATTCACAAATACGACATTCGTTTCAAACAACCAAACAAAGAACATATGGATATGCCAGGACTACATTCATTAGAACATTTAATGGCTGAAAATATTAGAAATCATAGTGACAAAGTTGTTGATTTAAGTCCTATGGGTTGCCAAACTGGTTTCTATGTATCATTTATTAATCATGATAATTATGATGATGTATTAAATATTGTTGAAGCAACTTTAAATGATGTGCTAAATGCTACTGAAGTGCCTGCTTGTAATGAAGTACAATGTGGCTGGGCAGCAAGTCATTCATTAGAAGGTGCTAAAACTATCGCTCAAGCATTTCTAGACAAACGAAACGAATGGCATGATGTTTTCGGTACAGGAAAATAAATCTTAGTCAATCAAGTTAATCAGAAAAGCAGTCGAACAATGATGTTACAATCGCCATTGTCCAACTGCTTTTTATTATGCTTCAAAGTCAAAAAATCGAACAAATGAAAAAGTAAAATCTTTAACATTTGTCCGATTTATTTGAGAACCACTATAATTTCTTAATTAGTCCCATTAACACGAACTGCATAGGTAACCTTAAATATAGTTGCCATGTTGGCAATTGTTTATCTCCTAAAGGTAACTTTTTAACTGCCATATAGATATTAGCTGGGAATACAGCTAGCAAGAATAGATTGATTGTATTTTTCAAGCATTGAGATGGTCTTTTAATTAAAAGTGCAAGTCCAAATAATATCTCAAAGATTCCTGTAACAAGAACCGCTGTTTTTCGAAGTGGCAAACATTTCGGTATGATATTTCTAAATTGTCGTTCTCGTGTAAAATGCAATACACCTATTACACTAAAACCTATTCCTAATAAATATCTTAGTATGTTCAATCAGCTTCAACTCCTACTCTGTAATGATTTTATGAATTAATGTAGGCGATACAACATGATCAGCAATTGTTATGCTTGAATCTAATTTTTTAACAACATCGTCTACATCTTGGCGATTACTGTGAATCGTTAATAATGATTCTCCTTCTTCTACTTTATCACCAATTTTTTTATTTAAAACAATACCAACCGCTAAATCAATATCATCCTCTTTTGTTAAACGTCCCGCTCCTAACATCATCGAAGCGACACCTATATCGTTAGAGACTAATTCAGTCACATAACCTGATTTTTTAGCTTTATATTCAATTTGATATTGAGCTTGTGGCAAACGCTCTGGATGGTCAATAACAGTTTCGTCGCCACCTTGGTTTTTAATAAATGTTTTGAATTTTTCTAATGCTGCACCTGAATTAATTGCCTCAATTAGCAACGCTCTCGCTTCTTCAAGCGTTTCAGCTTTGTTTGCAAGTACAACCATTTGAGAACCTAATGTTAATACAAGTTCTGTTAAATCTTTCGGACCTTGTCCTTTCAACGTATCAATTGCTTCTTGTAACTCAAGCGCATTGCCAATCGCACGTCCAAGTGGCTGATTCATATCAGAAATAATCGCCATCGTATTACGTCCCACATTATTACCAATACGTACCATTGCGTGCGCTAATGCTTCAGCATCTTCTAATGTTTTCATAAATGCACCGCTACCAGTTTTTACATCTAATACAATTGCATCTGCACCAGCAGCAATCTTTTTACTCATAATTGAAGAGGCAATTAATGGTATTGAATTGACAGTACCAGTAACATCCCTTAAGGCATATAATTTTTTGTCTGCAGGAGTTAAATTTCCTGATTGTCCTACAACTGCCACTTTATTTTCATTAACCAATTTCACAAATGTTGCTTCATCTATTTCAACATGAAAACCATCAATTGCTTCTAATTTATCAATCGTACCACCTGTATGACCTAATCCACGCCCACTCATTTTTGCAACAGGAACATCTACAGCTGCTACTAATGGTGCTAAAACCAATGTAGTTGTATCTCCTACACCACCTGTTGAGTGCTTATCTACTTTGACACCTTTAATATCACTCAAATCTATCATATCACCAGAATTAACCATAGCCATCGTTAATGCTGCACGCTCATCATCATTCATATCTTGGAAATAAATCGCCATTGCTAAACTTGATGCTTGGTAATCAGGAATATCCCCTTTAACATAGCCGTCAATAAAGAAATTAATTTCTTCCGTTGTTAGTGTATGACCGTCACGCTTTTTCTCAATAATGTCTATCATTCTCATTTTTATCATCCTTTTCTTAAAAAGCTTAGGACAAAGCATCTGCGCTTTCTCTAGTCCATTTTTAAAAGCACAAGCGAAAATTATTATAGCAAGCTATCGATTTCATTTTTAATATCACAATTTCAATGCGATGTTATTATTCTTAAATAGATTGGTTATAACGTTAAAGTCCCTATTAAATTAACTTAGAATCATCATGGCATTTATGATGTCTTAAAGCTGATATCGACATACTTATATATGGTTACGATGTCCCATGCTTACATATTTTTTTATAAAATTAGTAATCTGAATCTGCTTCTAAACCTTGCATAATTTGAACGCCTGCGCTCGCACCAATACGTGTCGCACCTGCTTCAACCATTTTATTGAAATCTTCTAAATTACGTACGCCACCTGATGCTTT
>NZ_JACYHC010000360.1:0-276 GCF_017152085.1 Staphylococcus sp. EG-SA-2 | reverse complement strand
GTTATACCACTATATATAGTATTTTCAAATTTTTATTAGTCTGTTAACTAAAACGTCACAAAGTTATTAACATTTAGTGAAATTCATATTTCTACACAATTATTTCATTAATTTTTAAAATTGTTCTGTCATTTCGACATGTTTATGCAACTTAAATCGTCACAATGCCCATCAACATTGCAATTACTAACATAACGATGGCGAATCCCCAAATCCAAAAGAATGCATACTTAATATACGTGCCCATGTTTGCCTCTGCTAAACCAATTGCCAACC
>NZ_JACYHC010000359.1:0-277 GCF_017152085.1 Staphylococcus sp. EG-SA-2 | reverse complement strand
GTTTAATGATGAAAATTCACGACATGCATATGAATTAATAAAAAAGCATCTATAACGTAATTTTGAAGAAGTAGAGTTATCTTCTTATGCGTTTTAGATGCTTTTTTATCTTCAAATTCAAAAAATCTGACAGATAAAAAGTAAAAACTTTCCATCAGTACGATTTATTATAGAACCCGTTTTAAGTAATTAGAGAGACGAGAATCATTTTGTAAATTTCGTCAGTTCAAAACTTTAAGTGCATTATTGTTTAGCACGACGATCTTTAATATATAAT
>NZ_JACYHC010000358.1:0-284 GCF_017152085.1 Staphylococcus sp. EG-SA-2 | reverse complement strand
ATATAAACGTTAGTAGTAGGATGTCGTATACATGATGACTAACACATAAAAGACAAAGCTAAGATCATAACAGCTTTGTCTTTTTTTGTTTTACGTGAAACATAAAAATTTATATTTATATGTTGATTTGAAAATTACAGTTAATGGTAATTTTCAATAATTTGAGCTGGATATACCTTCATTTGAACCCTTTATTGCTAGTTTATGAAAGTATCATGAAAGCTTTATGAACATCGCTTGAGTTGCCTTTACAGTAGAAAATTTAAGTTTTACACTTTGTGTGA
>NZ_JACYHC010000357.1:0-285 GCF_017152085.1 Staphylococcus sp. EG-SA-2 | reverse complement strand
AGTTACAACCTGGTGAAGAGCGAGTGAAACAAGAAGGACAACCAGGAAGTAAGACAATCACAACACCAATCACAGTGAACCCATTAACGGGTGAAAAAGTTGGCGAGGGTCAACCAACAGAAGAGATCACAAAACAACCAGTAGATAAGATTGTAGAGTTCGGTGGCGAGAAAATACCGCAAGGTCATAAAGATATCTTTGATCCAAACTTACCAACAGATCAAACGGAAAAAGTACCAGGTAAACCAGGAATCAAGAATCCAGACACAGGAAAAGTGATCGAAG
>NZ_JACYHC010000356.1:0-287 GCF_017152085.1 Staphylococcus sp. EG-SA-2 | reverse complement strand
GTTCAAGACCTTCTTTTTTAAATAAATCCCTCAAATTCATAAACAAGTAATAAAGATTCATCCATAAATCATCAAATATTTCTTCTGAAATATTATAATCTCTAGATATATCCGTGTAATAATTCAAATCTTCACTTTCAGGTTTTGTATAATTAAAAATGACCTCTCCACCTTGATCATCTACATAAGCAATTGTATATACTTTTTCCCACTCTACCGGTATCATACTGCTAATCTTATTCGCAATCTCGTTGTACATTTGACTTAGTTTTTCTTCGAAAGTCATA
>NZ_JACYHC010000355.1:0-295 GCF_017152085.1 Staphylococcus sp. EG-SA-2 | reverse complement strand
TTGATGAGATTTGTCTTTGATATTGATGGTACGCTTTGTTTTGACGGCCGATTAATTGACCAGACTATTATTGATACATTGTTACAATTACAACATGATGGTCATGAACTTATATTTGCATCAGCACGTCCGATTCGTGATTTGTTGCCAGTTTTACCATCAGTATTTCATCAGCACACATTAATTGGCGCAAATGGTGCTATGATTTCACAGCAATCAAAGATTTCTGTTATCAAACCAATTCATACAGATACATATCACCATATCTTAAAAATAATTCAAAAGTATGAGTTAG
>NZ_JACYHC010000354.1:0-295 GCF_017152085.1 Staphylococcus sp. EG-SA-2 | reverse complement strand
GAGCTGATAAATGAAGAGGGATACTTATCAATCATACCTCTTTAACAACAGTGAAGAACCCGTGCATAATGGCTTACGAATTATAGTTTGTAGGGTAAAAGAGGGATACATGCGCCGAGCACATGCAAAAAAGCCCCTAACAACTAAAAGTTGTAAGGAAGAAGAGGGACACATGCGCCGAGCACATGCATAAAATCCCCTAACAACTAAAAGTTGTAAGGGGATTTAAATTAATTTAGTGTATCTTGGATATCTTGTTTTGTTTGATTAATATCTTCTGTTTTTTCTTCTTTTT
>NZ_JACYHC010000353.1:0-297 GCF_017152085.1 Staphylococcus sp. EG-SA-2 | reverse complement strand
TGGATTGAGAATTTAGGAGGTTAATGCGTTGATTAAAAGTGGCAAAGCACGTGCACATACGAATATTGCACTTATAAAATATTGGGGTAAAAAAGATGAAGCACTAATCATTCCAATGAATAATAGCATATCTGTTACATTAGAAAAATTTTACACTGAAACGAAAGTCACTTTTAACGACCAGTTAACACAGGATCAATTTTGGTTGAATGGTGAAAAGGTTAGTGGCAAAGAATTAGAGAAAATTTCAAAATATATGGATATTGTCAGAAATAGAGCTGGCATCGATTGGTATGC
>NZ_JACYHC010000352.1:0-297 GCF_017152085.1 Staphylococcus sp. EG-SA-2 | reverse complement strand
CAGGTGTATGTTTTCCTGCATCCGAGTCCGAATCGCTATCTGAGTCTGAATCACTGTCTGAGTCTGAGTCGCTATCTGAGTCTGAGTCGCTGTCCGAATCTGAGTCGCTATCTGAGTCTGAGTCGCTGTCTGAATCTGAGTCGCTATCTGAGTCTGAATCACTGTCCGAATCTGAGTCGCTATCTGAATCTGAATCGCTGTCTGAGTCTGAGTCACTGTCTGAGTCTGAGTCGCTATCTGAGTCTGAGTCACTGTCTGAATCTGAGTCGCTATCTGAGTCTGAATCGCTGTCTGAAT
>NZ_JACYHC010000351.1:0-6874 GCF_017152085.1 Staphylococcus sp. EG-SA-2 | reverse complement strand
CCACAAATATAGATTGCTGCGCCTTGCTCAATCCATTCATTGAAACGTTCACTTTCTTCCATTATACGATGCTGTACATATTCTTTGTGTTCTTGGTCTCTTGAAAATGCTAAATCTACGCGTGTTAAGTTTCCATTTTCAAGCCATTCTTCTATTTCTTCTTCATATAAAAAGTCAGAACTACGGTGTTGATCACCAAAGAACAACCATGTTTTTCCAGTCATACCAAGTTCTTCACGTTCTTGTAAATATGCTCTAAAAGGAGCAATTCCAGTACCTGGTCCAATCATAATAACCGGTATATCTTGCTTCATCGGAAATTTGAAGTTCGGATTTTTCTTCAAATAAATTGGTACTATATCGCCTGGTTTAATTCGCTCAGCAAAATGAACCGAGCATACACCTTTTCTCTCACGTCCATGTGCTTGATAACGAACCGTACCAACGGTAATATGCACTTCATCTGGCGTTGCCATAAAACTACTAGAAATCGAATACTCTCTTGGTGGTAATTTTCTAAGGATTTGATACATATTCTCAGGTTGTAATTCTATAGTTGGAAAATCTGTTATTAAATCTATAAAGTCCCGATTTATAACATATTCACGCGCCCATGACTCATCTTGAATACGTTCAGATAATTCTTCATTGTCAAAATAGATATCTGCATTTTTCAATAATGGCAATGTTAATTTAGTAAATTCAAAATGTGATGTTAGTGCTTCAACAATAGGAACTGTATCACCACGATCATTAATTGGCACCGGAGATTGCGGATCCCAACCTAACATGGATATTAGTTTTTCAACCAATTCAGGGTCGTTTTGCGGTAATGCTACTATACAATCTCCTGGTTCATATGATTCACTAAAATCATCAAGTAAAAATTCTATATGTCGTGTTTCTTTATTTGAATCGGTACCATTTAAATTGATATTCGCTAAAACTTCTGCTTGGTATGGATTTAATTTAGAATATTTCTTTTCTTTGGCAGACTTAATTGATTCACTTATCACCGATTCACTTTGAATACCTTCTGATGTAGTATCAATCATATTAATGATGTCTGCCATCCACTTTTCTGCGTCTTCTTCATAATCAATATCACAATCTACACGCTTACATATACGCTCAGCGCCTAGATTTTCTAGTAAAGCATCTACATCTTTACCAGCTTGACAGAAAAATTCATATGTTTGATCACCTAAAGCTAGTACTGAATATCTCACATGATTTAAATTAGGTGCGTTATCGTCTTCTAAAAATTCAAAGAAATCCCATGCATTATCAGGCGGTTCTCCTTCACCATGAGTAGACGTAATAATAAATAAATCTTCTAACTGCGCGATGTTTGTCGTATCATATTCATCCATTGACATCAAAACAACTTGATGTCCGATATCACTTAAACGTTCTGAAAAAATTTCAGCTAAACGCATGGCATTACCTGATTCAGAACCATATAGCACTGTAACATGCCGCTGATTAGCTTCGATATGTGGCTCTTTATTTTGTAACATATACGTTGTTGAAGTTGCTTGTTCTTCTGATATTTGTGATTGTTGCCACACTTCTGTCTCTAATTGTTGTTGATTACTATCACTTGTCGTATCGTTACTATTAGCTAGTAAAAAACCACTAAGCCACTGTTGTTGGCTCTCTGTTAATGTTTGCAGCAGATTGTTAATCTCTGTGACTTGTTTTTCTGTAAATGGACTATTAGATGTATTTAATTTCAAATGTTTCACCTCAATAAACTTGAAATAGATGATTGACTCTTTTTTTATCGATAGTTTAGTCAATTTTTTAATATGTATGGTATAAATTAAAACAAACTTGAGTTGTGTCTGATAGTTATACTTGCAAATATTTACAACTTTCATGTTGCTTGAATGACATTATCAGTAATTCAGACAAAACTTTGATTATGTCGTGTCAGTTATTAATGCATACAGTAATGCATCGTTGTTATTTTTTATTTATTTACTATTTATTATGTACCAAATCAGCCTTTCAGTAAAATAGGTCAAATTACTGATTTTCTAAATATAAAATGCCTCCTAATGACATACTATTAGTACATCATTAAGAGGCTCTTGTGTTATTTGCATACTAAGCGCTCAATTTTAAATTTAAGATGAAGATTCTTGCAATAATATTTCTATATTTGTCGATATATCCAATGGATCTTCCATTGGCAAGAATCGATTTACAACATTGCCTTGTCGATCGATTATAAATTTTGTGAAATTCCATTTTATTGGGGACCCAAAGATTCCTGGTTGTTCATTCTTTAAATGCGTAAATAACGGATGTTCATCGTTCCCGTTCACAGATATTTTAGCTAGCACTGGAAATGTAACACCAAATTTCTCACGACTAATTTTCAAGATTTCTTCATTAGAACCTGGTTGTCGATTGTCAAAATTATTATTCGGAAAACTCAACACTACAAACCCACGATCCTTATATTTTTGAAACAAAGTCTCTAGTTTTTTCAATTGTTCGCTATATATACATTCTGTTGCAGTATTAACAACTAAAATCACTTTACCTCTAAATGCTTCTAATTTATAAGTTAAGCCTTTATAATCACTTACTTCGATATCATACACATTTCTATTATTCATAAGACACCCCTACACAGCCTTTTTTATATTGAATATGTTCTTTTTAGAATGTTCTGATAAAATAAGTGCGCGTTTACACCGCGAACATACATTATATAGCGTGATACATTTTTCGAGCACACGATAAATAATGTTCGAGTTTATGTTGTTGCTCAACCTATCCGATTTACCGTCTTTTTTCACCTGTCTTACTTTATTAAAATAATCACATTGTATAGCTGTATTAGTCCAGCTACAATATCTTTCGTTATAACCCCTCATTATAATCATCCTTATTTTCTATTTTTAAAAAGACAATTAGACCGCTCTTTAAACTATAGATTAATACTTAAGTTAAACTCATACATACTGATACCATACGTTAGATCTAACAATTTAAAATTCGTTATAACTATGGATTAAAGAGCTGCCCAACTCATATAATCCTTAAAAACTTCACATGTGATTGTTTATTAAGCCCTCCTTTATCTTATTAAATATCCTTATAACCCTTTTAAAATTAAACTGACACACTCATACATTGTTACACGCGACGATAAACGTCATATTATTGCATATCATTAAAACAAGTCACTTTGTATCGTGTGCGACCGAATACATATTAAATCATCAATAATGATTATTCAATTATTAAAAATAAAAACGAACATTCTATATAGAGTTTCTACTTATTGTTTTTTCAGCATTGTCTACATTACTTAACATTCGTGTTTATAAGTAATATTGACCGCCAATATTTAGACACTTTATAAGTATGCCATTCATCATTTTTAATCATATTATTTTTCTTATTGATATTTCTATTCATATATTTCTGATTGTATATTTAGATATAATAATTTGTTATTGGAAAATATATGAAACAAATTTGACTCATCTTTTTCAATATCTAAATGACACGATGCATGATTTTTGAATTTTGTAATTAACTTCCTTTTAAATTAGACTGAATTGTGACAATTTTCAAACATTTTAATGTGTAAATCATTGGCAAAATATACGAATTGCATTTAAATCGTCAATTTACATATATTTTTGCGTAGTAATCAATCGTTATCATTGTTATTTATCGTTACATTTTTTCGAGTATCAGTATGTATTTCGGGCTTCGTTTGATAACGACATTTCTTTGTGACATCGCTTCATCAGTGTAACAACAAATACAATGATTTCGTGATGTTAGTTACCCATTTTATGTGTTGCATAAAATATGTTGTTATAAAACATTTTAAATCATTTTATATAAACAATCTATATATTTTTGGCATTTCCAAAATATCACTTGTTATATTAAAAACCGACAAGACATTTTATCTTATCGGTTGAAATTTGTTATTGTTATTTGTAATGTTTTTAGGTTTCTTTTTAATATAATATATTTCAGTGAAAATACATGATTGATTGTGATTTCACTGAAACATGGTTAATTGCGTTGTTGATGAATAACTTTAGCATAAATATAGGAAGTTATTTTGTACATCGCCATATATAGAAACGAAATTATAATGACAGCTAGTACGTAACTTGTTAAAAATATATGATGGTTATTAATACCTATCATATTTAGTAACGTATATACAATGTTACTAGAAATTAATGTGTGAATCAGTGCTACTGTTATTGGTATTGCGAACAAGAAAGTCATTTGATTTCGTGTTATCTTTGCTATTCTTCCATTATCTAAACCAAGTTTTTTCATAATGTCATAATTGTGCTGATTTGCATAGGCTTCTGAGACTTGTTTATAGTACATCATTAGAAATATTCCAATGACAAGTACAATTGATACTACGCCACCTACAAATATTAGTCCACCTGTCAAACGATCCCAAACCATTAGCATTTCTGATTTAGAATTTATTGACGCATCGTATTTTTTCGATAGCTTTTGTATTTGTGATGTTGTTAATTTCGTCTTTCCAAATACATTAAAGTTTATCGATATTGTCGAATTCTTTTGTTCATGTGCATAAAATCCTTTTACTTTTTGTAATTGATTGTTATCTTTAACAATTAAAACCATACTATCTTGAATCATCATCAAATTTAACGCATGTGCGTCAAGTTGTTTCACTTTAAAGACTTCATTATTAAGACCGACCTTAGACTGCTTTTTAAAAATAGGTACATTCGTAATCATACCTATACTTTGATTGTCTAAGTGTAATTTGTTTTGGTGATATCGATTATAATCTTGTGCAGTAAAAGCTGTAATCATTACTGATTGTCTTGAAAATATCGCGCCTTCATTACCAATGAAGTCTATTGGAATATCATCACTAGCCTGTTTTAACTTGTAATAAGCACGATTCTTTTCTAAAGAAGCTCTAAATAATGTCGTTTCATATACTTTGAAGTCTTTTGCATTAACCGAACCCTGTATATCACGTTTAATATTCTCAATTGTTTGTTGACGTTCTATTTGTGACTTAGAATTGTCGCTAAATGACAAATCATAATCATTCGTAATCAATTTCGTAATGGTATGATTCATATCACGATAGGTTGTTAATGTCATTGTGAGCGTTACAATCAAAAATGTACACAGCAAAGTGATTGTTGCAAGACTGACTGCATTCATTTTAAGACGTACACGCATCCCAACTACCACAAAAAAATACCGTGGATGATAGTAAACTTTTGATACCTGCTGCAATATACTAATAATTATTTCACTTATACCTACAAAAAATGCATAAGTACCGATAATAACTAATCCTATGACAATCCATATTTTAAAAAAGGCACCAAACGTCGTATCTTGTTGTAATGCAATAAAGTAACCTAAATATAGTGCTGCGCTTCCTATAACAATTAAAACGTAACGCAACCATCGTGATATGACACTAGAATCGGAACGATGTTGATAAGTTATCGGCCGTTGAAAATTAATACTGAACAAGTTGAATATAAGTAGCATGCCCATTAATACAGCAATGATAATCAAAGTAATAAACATCGCTACAGAGTCAAATGGATAATACCTTAACGTCGCAACTTCACTGCCCATTATTTTCTGTATAAACAAGAAAAATATCGCACCAAGTAAGTATCCGCCGGCAATACTAACGACTGAAATTACCACAAATTGTAAGATAGTTTCCATCACTACAATTAAACGCATACTTTTCTTGGTCATGCCCAATGTCATAAAAATGCTAAACTCTTTTCGTCTTTGTGACATCATAAAGTGATTTGCATAGAAAATAAAAATAAAAGTTAAAAGCGCCATAAAAAAATTAGCTATGATAATAAATGGTACTAGGAAGTCATTCTTCTGTTTTATGTAGCTATTTAACCCAATTGACACAAGCGTATATTCAATCATGAATAGTACACTTACCGCTAAAATGAATGGAATGATTACAAGTCGCTGCGTAATAAATTGACGTCGCACTATGTGCCATAACAATCTTAACTTCATATATTGACACTTCCTCCATTCACAAGTGCTAAGCTATCTGTTATTCGTTGTTGAAAAGCTAATTGACTTTCTTCACCACGATATATTTCATGATATAGACGCCCATCTTTAATAAAAATGACTCGCTCTGCATAAGACGCATCGATATTTGAATGAGTTACCATTAAAATTGTCTGTTCCAATTGATGAATCTCTTGAAATAACATCATCAATGCCTTTGACGTTTTTGAATCAAGTGCACCTGTAGGTTCATCGGCTAGTAAAATCGTCGGCTTAGTAACTAATGCACGTGCAATGGCAATGCGTTGCTTCTGACCCCCAGAGATTTCAGAAGGATACTTGTTTAAGAATCCCTCTAAATGTAATTGTACTGCCAACTGATGTACCCTTTGTTCTATATCTTTTCGTTTAGCACCAGCTAAAATTAATGGCATCATTATATTTTCTTTATTCGTCATTGTTGGTAAAAGATTAAAATCTTGAAAAACAAAACCTACCATTTGTTGACGATACAATGCTTTACTTTTATTTTTCATATTATTTAAATGTGCGCCATCCACAATAATGTCACCTTCAGTTAGTCCATCAAAAGAAGCAATTAAATTTAGTAGTGTAGACTTCCCTGACCCAGACTCACCCATAATTGCAACAAATTCACCAGCTCCAACTGATAAATTCATTTGATTAAGTGCTGTCGTAGCATTCAAACCTTTACCATAAACCTTTTTTACATGTTTCACTTCTAGCAACATGGCATGCACCTCATTTCTTTGTTAGTTCTATATTAAAACAAAAAAATACTAATAACATTTAAATTAGT
>NZ_JACYHC010000350.1:0-302 GCF_017152085.1 Staphylococcus sp. EG-SA-2 | reverse complement strand
GATTATTTGACTTCTGTAGCTACAAAGATTTTACGTTTTTCCCAAACGCCTGTCTTTTCATTGTAATCATCACAAGTAATTAATGTTAATTGTTTATCTTTACCTTTTTGTTCATCTAGAACTTCTACATCTGTAGGCTTAACATCTCTTATACTTGTCATTTTATACTTACGTGTTTCATTACCAACTTTAAAGTACACCATACTACCTTTTTTGGCTGCTTTAAGATTTGTAAATTGATAGTTCGGACGGTCAATGAAAGTGTGTCCTGCAATTGAAATATTTTGATCATCTAGTGATTC
>NZ_JACYHC010000349.1:0-302 GCF_017152085.1 Staphylococcus sp. EG-SA-2 | reverse complement strand
TTTATTTTCTGTCGGCAAGTATATAAAAAGTCGATATACGAACTGTATGATGGTGGATATAACGCCTCAAGCTCTGCCATAATTGATTTTGTCAACTTAGGACTCGCACCATCAGTTGATACACTGATAGTTAGCTTGTCGCGGTGTAGTGCACTTGGAAATACAACATTGCCATTTGATGCATCTCCAACATTATTAAAAAGGGCATGCTCAGGTAAGGCTTGTTTTACCGCTTCATTGACACGTGGCTCATTGGTTGCTGCAATAACTAGATACGCGTCTACAATATCGCTTGGTTCAAA
>NZ_JACYHC010000348.1:0-303 GCF_017152085.1 Staphylococcus sp. EG-SA-2 | reverse complement strand
TGCGAGTTGGGGTGAGGGCCCCAACACAGAAGCTGACGAAAAGTCAGCTTACAATAATGTGCAAGTTGGGGATGGGCCCCAACAAAGAGAAATTGGATTCCCAATTTCTACAGACAATGCAAGTTGGGGTGGGACGACGAAATAAATTTTGCGAAAATATCATTTCTGTCCCACAGCCTTAAAACTTATTCTTTTGTGTAGTAAGTGCGTTAATAGCCTTGATCTAACTTATCAATCTTACCTTTACGATAAAATGATTTAGCAATATATCCAAATGGTACATTGAAAACTGTTGAAGCTAAT
>NZ_JACYHC010000347.1:0-303 GCF_017152085.1 Staphylococcus sp. EG-SA-2 | reverse complement strand
CAGAAATGATATTTTCGCAAAATTTATTTCGTCGTCCCACCCCGGCAAGGTTGACTAGAATTGAAAAAAGCTTGTTACAAGCGCATTTTCGTTCAGTCAACTACTGCCAATATAACTTCGTAGAGCACAGAACATTGATTTATGTCCCAGCCTGCACTTACTATTCGTATTTAAAGTTTGATAAAACTTCTAACATTTTATCATTTTGTTCTTTAAAACCAATTGTAATTCTAACACCAGTTGGAAATGGTCGCGTAATACACCCTACATTTAAAAGTGCTTCATAAAGTTCATTTACCCGCT
>NZ_JACYHC010000346.1:0-304 GCF_017152085.1 Staphylococcus sp. EG-SA-2 | reverse complement strand
AGGTATAGGTGCAAATCCTATCTTCCGCTCCATAATTTAATAATAATGCGGGAGTATTTCAACTCTTAGAATACATTCCTTCCTGGAATGAGGTATAGGTGTAAATCCTATCTTCCGCTCCATAATTTAATATTTGCGGGAGTAGTTCAACTTTTAGAACACGTTCCTTCCCGGAACGAGGTATAGGTGTAAATCCTATCTTCCGCTCCATAATTGCTTCCAAAGGGAAGTTTTTTGTTTACCATTAAGCCGGTGTGGCGGAATTGGCAGACGCGCGGGACTCAAAATCCCGTTCCACTTGTGG
>NZ_JACYHC010000345.1:0-309 GCF_017152085.1 Staphylococcus sp. EG-SA-2 | reverse complement strand
ATTTTGAAGAAGATACACTTCCAAAAGTAAGTGGTCAAAATGAAGGTCAACAAACGATTGAAGAAGATACAACGCCGCCAACACCGCCAACACCAGAGGTACCAAGTGAGCCGGAAACACCAACACCGCCAACACCAGAGGTACCAAGTGAGCCGGAAACACCAACACCACCAACACCAGAGGTACCAAGTGAGCCGGAAACACCAACACCACCGACTCCGGAAGTACCAAGTGAGCCGGAAACACCAACACCACCGACACCAGAAGTGCCGAGTGAGCCAGAAACACCAACACCGCCAACACCAGAGG
>NZ_JACYHC010000344.1:0-309 GCF_017152085.1 Staphylococcus sp. EG-SA-2 | reverse complement strand
GGCTGAGACGGCACCCTAGGAAAGCGAAGCCATTCAATACGAAGTATTGTATAAATAGAGAACAGCAGTAAGATATTTTCTAATTGAAAATTATCTTACTGCTGTTTTTTTAGGGATTTATGTCCCAACCTCTTTTATATTATTCGTTATTCCTGTTGATATTTAATTGGATCTTGTTTTACAAATATGCCGACTAGATAGCCTAATATCGTTGCAATAATTGCTACTGGGAACCACTCTAAAGAATACGCTCTTAGAGGCAATGATTCTATAAAGTTAATTTTCAGCCAACCTAACTTACTAATAACA
>NZ_JACYHC010000343.1:0-311 GCF_017152085.1 Staphylococcus sp. EG-SA-2 | reverse complement strand
GGCACATTGTTGTAAGCTGACTATATGTCAGCTTCTGTGTTGGGGCCCCTGTCTTCGACTGGCACTGCTCCCTCAGGAGTCTCGCCATTAATACTACGTATTAACATGTAATTTTACTTTGAAATACTTTAAAGCCCAAATTAATCAAAAGCTTTCTGAACCAGAAACGAAAAAATCTATAGTTAAAGAAAAATTGATGTAGAGCCTGTTTTTGGATTTATGAAGGCTATTTTGGGTTTCACTCGAATGTCAGTTCGAGGAATAAATAAAGTTAAACGAGAGCTAGGTTTTGTATTAATGGCACTTAATAT
>NZ_JACYHC010000342.1:0-314 GCF_017152085.1 Staphylococcus sp. EG-SA-2 | reverse complement strand
CTAAGGTATCATTACACATAGGCGCACTTGTCTCCTTTAGTTTGGGTTTGGTCACTTTAAATTATAGAGGCAATTGCGCTTTTTGTGTATTAAAAAAAGCAGGAAGTTTTACCTTCCCACCATAAAAGATGAAGAACCCTTTTTAGTTATTAAACTTTATTCATTGTAAATTGTTAATAAATTTTTTAAAAACTTATTCGTCATCCATTTTCAATACAGCCAAGAAAGCATCCTGTGGAATTTCAACATTACCAACTGCTTTCATCTTAGCTTTACCTGCTTTTTGTTTTTCAAGTAATTTACGTTTACGGCTT
>NZ_JACYHC010000341.1:0-318 GCF_017152085.1 Staphylococcus sp. EG-SA-2 | reverse complement strand
CAACAAACATAAATAAGCAGTAAGATGACTACAACTTAAGAGTCTTCTTACTGCAATTATTTTTCAAATATATCAACGTTAATATAACTTCTATTAAGAAATACTCACATTCTGCCCTGCAATGCAAATCTCGTCACATATAAATATTTTTAATTATTTTAAAAAATGATGCACTAAATTAGCAACGAGCTTAGCAGTTCTATTGTCAGCGTCATATGTTGGATTCATCTCAGCAATACTAACTGAAGACACCTTATCACTTGGAATAATACGTTTTGCTAATTCAAGAACAGTATGTGGATACAAACCTAACACTGC
>NZ_JACYHC010000340.1:0-6899 GCF_017152085.1 Staphylococcus sp. EG-SA-2 | reverse complement strand
AACCCGCTTCTACAAGACTGGTAAATCTATTATCACCGATTATAATATGATCCAATAAATCTATCCCTAAAATCAAACCACACTCCTTCAACCTCATTGTTGTTATGATATCTTCTTGTGAGGGCGTAGGGTCTTATCAAGAGTAAATTACTAAAAATCCATTAACATCAATGTTTTTACTTTAAGAACATATATTTAACGTGTTAAATCAAATGAAAAAATACAATGTAATTATTAGATGACAATTGATTACGGTCAGAAGAATGTACCACAAATAAAAAAACTAATTCCTTTTTATTTTATCGAGGAATTAAGCTTTTGACCTGCAACAATCACGCCCAATTTCGGAATATCTATAATATGATTTCGATCTTAAATTATCTACTTTAACTGACGCTACCTGCTCGTTAAAGAAGACCTATTTAAAAAAGTTTATACTGCACCTGCCTTTATTATGTAAGTAAAAGTAGTAAAGCTTTAAATTGGTTTTCAAAAAAGTAGGGTTGATTATTTCTTTTTCATCAATTATTATTGTGTTATTATCACAATATGAGAAAGGAGGCAAAAAGTAATGGGAATTGATTTCATTAATGTCGAGTTTAGAAAGCATGTAAAAGTTTCAGGGGATTTAGGTACAACGGGATCAGTATGTCCTTTTTCACAAAAACAAAAAATGGAAACACTACCGGAAAACTTTTTGCCTCCTTTTATATAATGGGCAAAAATTTATGAATCTATTGCATTTGTAAAAATGCATACGAATGATTAGGCACCGGTTGTTAAACTGGTGCCTTTTTTTTGTTTGATCAGTTCAGTTAGTTTGGAGAACCGAATCTTTAATCATGCTGTAGAAATATGGTGAGTTCGTTGATTTGGTTTTACAATATAAATAGATATGAGGTGAGGTTTATGGTGAAAGCAGTGGATTTAGCCTCCTAAAATCACAATATATTTTAGGAGGAAATAAAATGAAAAAGGATAGTAAATCTAAAGAAATGATTCAATCTGAAAAAAGGGGTTCTACTAGGCTTTTAATGATGGTACTCTCCCTATCTGTACTTGTAGCTGCAATTACGGTTGATTTAGTCAATCCCGTACTTCCACTAATAAGCAAAGATTTAGAAGCTTCGAAATCTCAAGTGAGTTGGATAGTTAGTGGTATTGCACTTGTTCTTGCGATTGGAGTTCCGATTTATGGTCGAATCTCAGACTTTTTTGAGTTACGAAAGCTATATATCTTTGCCATTATGATTCTGGCAAGTGGTAGTCTTTTATGTGCAATTGCCCCGAACCTCCCATTGTTGGTTTTGGGAAGAATGGTTCAGGGTGCTGGGATGTCCGCAATTCCAGTTCTATCAGTCATTGCAATTTCGAAGGTTTTCCCACAAGGAAAACGTGGGGGAGCTTTGGGAATTATCGCAGGAAGTATTGGTGTTGGAACTGCTGCTGGTCCAATATTTGGTGGAGTAGTTGGTCAATATTTAGGGTGGAATGCCTTGTTTTGGTTCACATTTTTGTTAGCCATTATGATTGTTATTGGTGCCTACTACGCGTTACCGACAATTAAACCGGCAGAATCCGTAGGAAGCAATAAGAACTTTGATTTCATTGGTGGTTTATTCCTCGGCCTCACAGTAGGATTACTCCTTTTTGGCATCACTCAAGGAGAAACTTCTGGTTTTTCTTCGTTCTCATCGTTAACTAGCCTAATTGGTTCTGTTGTAGCTTTGGTGGGATTTATTTGGAGAATTGTTACCGCAGAAAATCCATTTGTACCACCTGTCCTGTTCAATAACAAGGATTATGTCAATACGGTCATAATTGCATTTTTTTCGATGTTTGCTTATTTCGCTGTTCTTGTGTTCGTCCCATTACTAGTCGTTGAGGTGAATGGACTCTCTTCTGGACAGGCTGGAATGATATTGTTGACAGGTGGTGTGGCTGTTGCAATCTTATCTCCCTTCGTTGGCCGTCTTTCTGATCGATTTGGGGATAAACGTCTGATAATTACTGGGATGACTCTGATGGGGCTGTCTACCTTATTCTTGTCCACCTATGCATCTGGTGCTTCACCTCTGTTAGTTTCCGTGGGGGTCCTCGGAGTAGGGATTGCTTTTGCATTCACGAATTCTCCCGCAAATAACGCCGCAGTAAGTGCACTCGATGCAGACAAGGTTGGTGTCGGAATGGGGATTTTCCAAGGTGCTTTGTACCTTGGAGCAGGAACTGGAGCAGGTATGATTGGAGCATTATTATCCGCTCGACGTGATGCTACTGAGCCGATAAATCCATTATATATATTGGACGCTATGTCCTACTCAGATGCGTTCCTTGCAGCTACAGGGGCAATACTCATTGCCTTAATAGCTGGATTAGGTTTAAAAAAGCGTGGGTAATAACTTAGTTATGTAAAGATTAGTTATTGTTTAGTTCATCTTCTATAGTTTAAGCTGTAAATAAATAGCTTAGGAATCACGCAAATTTGAATTTCTTAGAATAGAATACTTTTAAGTAACTCAACTTTCGTACACTGTTTTATTGGTGCGAAAGTTGAGTATGTTAAGGATGAAACAATGAAAACATTGGTGATCGTTTCTCACCCAGATATGCCAAATTCTCGAATCAATAAAGTTTGGGTAGAAAAAGCAGCGTCTTATTCAAACGAAATTACCATTCATGATCTTTATAGAGAGTATCCTGATTTTATTATAAATGTAAAAAGAGAGCAGGAATTAGTTGAAAATCATGATAATATTATTTTTCAATTTCCATTATATTGGTATAGTTCTCCTTCATTATTAAAAAAATGGATCGATGAAGTGATTATATATGGATGGGCTTACGGATCAAAGGGTAAAAGAATATTTTATAATCGAAAATTAGGATTAGCTATATCAGCTGGCGTAAAAAAAGGTGAATTTACAAGTATGGGTAAAAACAAGCATACATTAACCCAGATGTTAACACCATTCAAATCTTTATGTGCATAGATTCATGCTGAATATGTACCAGAGTTTGTACTTTACGGTGCTAATTCGGATATGAAGGGCGAAGAGATACAGAAAAGTGCTAATGAGTATTTGCAATATATTAAAAAGTATTATTTAAGAGCATAAAACACTTCTGCGATCATGCCAACAATACTAGAAGAAAGCCCATTTCCCCTTAACACATTTAGGGAAATGGGCTATTGAAGTTATTGAAGGTTTTAGCGATTTCATTTTAGGTAGCCAATTCAAAGTGCCCAATAAATTCCAAGAAACACAAATCTGCTAAAACAGCTTGCCATGTAATTTTTGAACTTGATCCTTTAACCGTTCATTCTCTTCTTCTAACGCCTTTATACGGCTTTTTAAGGTTTTTATTAATACGTCCTCTGAACGAGGGCTTTTACTAGGTTTACGGGGGGTTAACTCACTTATCTGCATCCCTCTTAATGTCTCCACTCTAGTTCTAATATCTTTTTGTTTGTAAAGCCATGACTTTGAAACATTTGCTTTTTGTGCAACGGAATTAAAATTAATCTTCTCTTCTTTCAATGCCATCTCTGAAATTGTCTTTTCAACCCTAATTCTTGTTTTCTCCGACTTGTCTTTAGCTAGCTGAACTATGGCAGTTGTGTTACCTTTTCTAATCATTTTAATTCGTCTCCTTTAACGAATGAATAATCTGTTCTAATCTATTTTTAACACGTTCATTGGTTTCAACCTGACGCTGCCATTGGTTTTGTTTAGCCCTATTTAGTATTTCTTTAGTTCGCTCTAAGTGCTCTTCATGTTCAGTAAGAAATTGTTTACTTGTACAGAAATTCGTACAATCTAAACATGCATTTGCGTGAGGACATGGTCCTGCAATTACTGGTAACCGACAATAGCCATTAGGAAGTGCCTGTGCATTGATATTCTTTTTAAACCATTGAAGATCTGTATTGTCAGCTTCAGTATTTTCCTCACTTAAATCCAGAATGCTACCGTTATTCGTTACTAAGGTTTCCTTAAATTTCGTAAATTCCTTCTTTAGGGTTTCATCAAAAATATGTGCATATCTTGCCGTCATTTCCGGTGATTCGTGACCCAAGAACTTCTGGACAATATGTTGTGGCACTCCGTTATTTATCATTCTAGTGCCAACTGTATGCCGAAAGGCATGAGCATGAAAACGAAAAATTTCTCCGTTGCTGTCCGTTATCTTTTCTTCATAAGCTAGTTCATTTAATTTAACCCTAAAGGTATCTTGTTTCAATGGTGAGCAATCTTTTCGGGGAAACACATATACACATCCATCATCGAGTTCATCAGCCACCCTTTGCTCTTGAACTAATATCAATGCAGCAATTTCTTTAGAAATAGGAATGATATGCTCTTTCTTCATTTTCCACTGATAATACTTTAAAAAGCAATCCCCTTCTTTATCGGTTATGACGCTCCCTTTTTTCAATGTACAAAGTTCACTGATACGCATCCCGCATTCTTGAAGTACCATAACCATTGTAGCAATATAAGGTTCCAATTTATCTAATTTCCCATTTAATTGTTCAAGTATATGTTCATCAATATAACGTGGTAGTGCCTTCGGCACTTTAGGGTAATCTTCTTGAAAGATAAGGATCTTAGAAGGTGTATCCTTCCAGTCATATCTTTGAATTGTAGTAAAAAAAACGTCTAAAGTAGATATTCGTCCAGTTACAGTACTGGGTTTTAAACCTTTTAAATTAATATAATTAAAATATTGCTCAATTTCATTTCTAGTTAATTGATGAATCCTTTGTATACCTTCACAATTTTTGTTCATGAAATTAAAAAATTCTTTTAATTTTGAAGCTATATCTACTACGTGAGAAAAGCTAGCTGTGTTTAACATTAGTTTACAATATCGCTTAACTATTTCTTTAAAATAATTATTCTTAAAACCCTTAAAGTTGATCGTATATTCGTAGGATGTTGGGTTTACCTTATCTTCCGGTAATGATAATTTTCTTCGATTCCAAACATCTTTTTCCCATTCTTCCCCATCAAAATAGAAGTCCTCATAGAATTCCATAAACTGCTTAAGATGAGTAACGTAATAGGAATTCGCATGTACAGTAACTTTCTGCTGATTTACATCAAGTTTGTAATTAGTAGTCGTAGTTTTTACTTTTTGTTCTGTTAAGTAGGTCCGGTATTCTGTCAAAGCTTTTTTTATAGGCACTTCGGTTATCGATGTAATATTAGGATATTTTAAATTTAAAAATCCCATCATCCGGCTTATCACTGTTCCCTTTCTAATCCAAACGGATTTTGCATTCCAAGCTCCATTATTCAAGTGAAGGTAATAAAAATATTTTAATTCTGTTTTCAACCAGACATTTTCCACCTTATCGAAATTTACCCAACGATTTCTTAGTGACGGATTCTTACTTAACTCAATTGCACTAGGATGCGGACAAATTCTTATATCCCATCTATCTGCTGCCCAATAACCTTTTAAAACACTTGTCATATTAGCTATTTTTTTATTAATCTCTGTACTAGCGATAAGCTTTCGATTAGTTGCTACACTTGGAAATTTCATTGTCATGTTTCTCTCCCTTGAAGATACTTTTTATATTCATTCTTCATATCTTGATCAGAAAGATGAACATACGTATCAAGTGTTGTTTGTACATGGGCATGCCCTAATCTTTTTTGTACATATGCAGCATCCCATCCACTTCTAATAAGCTCTGTGGCATGCGTATGACGTAATATATGGGCAGTGAAAGTAATCCCTGTCCGTTTTCCTAGTCTTCTTATTAAGTCTAATACACTTTGATATTTTAGAGGGTGGCCAAAATAAGAATCTTTAAGATTAATAAATATATAATCATGATCTAAATCTTCCCCATATTCATGTACTAAGTAATCGGTATATAATGCCATTAATTCCTTACTTACATCAATAGTTCTTTCTTTTTTAAGTTTAATATAAGCTCCATTTTCATTATGATCTCTTGGCCTGATGTTAATCTGGTTATCCCATGTTGAAATATCTTCAATACGAAGGGATAATGCTTCTCCTATCCGAAGTCCCCCTTCATACATAAGCATAATAAGTAACTTATCTCTTTTGGTATGACATGCCTCAATTATTGCTTTGACTTGTCCATGTTCTAATACTTGTACAAGTTTCTTTTTGACCCTAAGCTTTAAAATATTTTTTTTATAGGATCTACCTTTAGAAATATGGTGAAGAAACCCCTTAAAGTTTCTTCCTCTTGCTTCTTTAGACATATCTATAGCTTTAAAATTTTCTGTGCGATTTAAATACTCTAAGAAACTAGTTACAGCGTTAAGTATGGAATTAACTGATGTTTCCTCTCTTTTAGCCTTCTTTGGTTGTATATCTATTACCTTTAAATGCCCTGCTGGATTTCTTAACCATCCTACAAAGTTTGCTAAATCCTCAAATTGTAAATCTCCTAATTCGATTCTACTTTGGCTCATAAATTCATAAAACAGCTTGAGATGATAACAATATGTTTTAATGGTATTTGGAGCTTTGCCCGTATTATCCAAGTACTTTATAAATCGCTTAACCGGTTCTATCACTTCAAATTCTTTATCTAGCAGTATGTATAACGGATATGATTTTTCCTCCACAATTACTTTCTGAACCTTCATCTTTCCACCACCTTTAAATACTTTAACTACTATTAATAATACCCTTATATATTTAATAGTTAAAGCACTGTAATTAAAAAATCCTAAACTTCGAGTACTTAGAGTACTCTAGTTTAGGATACTATGTTTAATACATCACCGGATGGATGATTATGAACTGCGATGATTGCATTGGCATTTTCTCTCACCGCAATACTAAAAATTTCACGTGGATGTACAATCGAACTATTTAATGTACCTTTAAAAACACAGGTTTCT
>NZ_JACYHC010000339.1:0-318 GCF_017152085.1 Staphylococcus sp. EG-SA-2 | reverse complement strand
TTTAAACAAAGCTATGTATGAGTCAAATTCGACTCAAACAATAAAGCCATCTAGGTCACTTTTATGGAGTGATATAGATGGCTTTTTTTGCTGTTTAGTTAATGTAAAGTTGATAATGTAATTGTTTTTTCTTATTTATTCATAACGTGTTTGCTCAAAAATGCTTATATAAACAAAAATGGTTCTTCATCTTTTATGGTGGGAAGGTAAAACTTCCTGCTTTTTTTAATACACAAAAAGCGCAATTGCCTCTATAATTTAAAGTGACCAAACCCAAACTAAAGGAGACAAGTGCGCCTATGTGTAATGATACCTTAG
>NZ_JACYHC010000338.1:0-320 GCF_017152085.1 Staphylococcus sp. EG-SA-2 | reverse complement strand
ATTTAACACATAGTAAGAAAAACAGTCATAAATTGATTTCTAATTGAAATCATCTTATGACTGCTTTTTATTATACTTTACATTTCTCGTTTCGTCAGATTCAAACGTTTTCACTTCGCCAAGCCATCTTTCTTTGTGTTTGCTTTTATTTTGACGTTTTAGACATAAAAAAAAGAGACCTGCGGTCTCAACTTGCCTGGCAACGTTCTACTCTAGCGGAACGTAAGTTCGACTACCATCGACGCTAAGGAGCTTAACTTCTGTGTTCGGCATGGGAACAGGTGTGACCTCCTTGCTATAGTCACCAGACATATGAATGT
>NZ_JACYHC010000337.1:0-322 GCF_017152085.1 Staphylococcus sp. EG-SA-2 | reverse complement strand
GTGAAGATACGATTACTAAAATTAAATTAAATGCATTGAGAGAACAACGTCGCATTTTACGTGAGTTGATTGATACAGATGAAGTATCAGAAGGTACAGCGTTAAAACTAAGAGAAGCCATCAATTATGATGAAATGGTTATTGTAGATAGTATGACGTAGTTCCTAATTATGCTAAAAGGGATTGATGAAAAACGGTTCTCCACCAAATGTGGTGGGTATATAATTTAAAGAACTATTTTAAATTACAACTTTTAGAGTTTTTATTATTAGGCGGCCAGTCCATTATTGGGCTTGGTTGTCTTCTTTTTTTCTCCTTTGTA
>NZ_JACYHC010000336.1:0-324 GCF_017152085.1 Staphylococcus sp. EG-SA-2 | reverse complement strand
TCTTTCATATTTCCACATCCCCCAATAAAAATGATTAAAAGTAATACACTCATGTACAAAGCAATTTTTTTTATATACTCCATCATTTCACATCTCTCTGCTTTAATTTTATAAACATTTGAATATTTCATATAACTTATTAAAATAGTGATTATTCAACTTTTATGTTATCAAACAAAACTAACTTATTCAATTTAATACATGTAATTCATTTAACTTTATTATTAAATGTTCTAACGTCATTTTTTATAATAATAATTATACTTATTTATCCTCGCTTGGATTAAAGTAGACACTATCTGTGAAGTAAATATTTTCTTCCTT
>NZ_JACYHC010000335.1:0-330 GCF_017152085.1 Staphylococcus sp. EG-SA-2 | reverse complement strand
GTAGCCGTATCGGAAGGTGCGGCTGGATCACCTCCTTTCTAAGGATATATTCGGAACATCTTCTTCAGAAGATGCGGAATAACGTGACATATTGTATTCAGTTTTGAATGTTTATTTAACATTCAAAAAAATGGGCCTATAGCTCAGCTGGTTAGAGCGCACGCCTGATAAGCGTGAGGTCGGTGGTTCGAGTCCACTTAGGCCCACCATTATTTGTACATTGAAAACTAGATAAGTAAGTAAAATATAGATTTTACCAAGCAAAACCGAGTGAATAAAGAGTTTTAAATAAGCTTGAATTCATAAGAAATAATCGCTAGTGTTCGAAAG
>NZ_JACYHC010000334.1:0-332 GCF_017152085.1 Staphylococcus sp. EG-SA-2 | reverse complement strand
GTTATACCACTATATATAGTATTTTCAAATTTTTATTAGTCTGTTAACTAAAACGTCACAAAGTTATTAACATTTAGTGAAATTCATATTTCTACACAATTATTTCATTAATTTTTAAAATTGTTCTCGAATCGTTCTGTCATTTCGACATGTTTATGCAACTATTATTTCATTTTGCACCGGGACTATAGTTTCTATTTTTCATACTTAAATCGTCACAATGCCCATCAACATTGCAATTACTAACATAACGATGGCGAATCCCCAAATCCAAAAGAATGCATACTTAATATACGTGCCCATGTTTGCCTCTGCTAAACCAATTGCCAACC
>NZ_JACYHC010000333.1:0-335 GCF_017152085.1 Staphylococcus sp. EG-SA-2 | reverse complement strand
GTGTATACAACAATTACTACAATAACCGGCATGAAGGAAATATTACCCATCAATTTCATAAATGCTATTGCGGCGAATACTGCATGTAATATAGCAATCAATAATGGTAAACCGAAGTTGAAAGTAATTTTTAATAATAATCCCTTAAGCATATCTGTATGCGTAAAGCCTATGCGTTTTAATATTCTGAAGTTACTTAGTTCATCCTCAGTTTCATCCATTTGTTTAATATAAATAATACATCCAGCTGCTACTAAAAATGCTAATCCTAAAAATGATGTAACAAATATTAGAATACCGTTAGTAGCATCGACCTCTTTTTTCATTTCATCATA
>NZ_JACYHC010000332.1:0-338 GCF_017152085.1 Staphylococcus sp. EG-SA-2 | reverse complement strand
GGTTCAAGCGGCATTAAAAACCATTTAACTGAACAAGATATTGAAAATGCAACAGGTATCATTGTTGCTGCTGATGTTCATGTTGAGACGGATCGCTTCGATGGTAAAAATGTCGTAGAAGTACCAGTAGCAGATGGTATTAAACGCCCAGAAGAATTAATTAATAAAGCATTAGATACAAGTCGTAAACCTTTTGTTGCCCGTGATGGTCAAAGAAAAGGTAACTCAAATGACAGTCAAGAAAAATTAAGCCCAGGTAAAGCATTCTATAAACACTTAATGAACGGTGTTTCTAACATGTTGCCACTTGTAATATCTGGTGGTATTTTAATGGCAAT
>NZ_JACYHC010000331.1:0-338 GCF_017152085.1 Staphylococcus sp. EG-SA-2 | reverse complement strand
AATAGTTTAATTGAAAATGTCATCGCGCAAGGTGCATTACCCGTTGGATTATTACCGAATATCATTGTGGACGATAAGGCATATGTTGTACCTATGATGGTGGAAGAGCCTTCAGTTGTCGCTGCAGCTAGTTATGGTGCAAAGCTAGTGAATCAGACTGGCGGATTTAAAACGGTATCTTCTGAACGTATTATGATAGGTCAAATCGTCTTTGATGGCGTTGACGATACTGAAAAATTATCAGCAGACATTAAAGCTTTAGAAAAGCAAATTCATAAAATTGCGGATGAGGCATATCCTTCTATTAAAGCGCGTGGTGGTGGTTACCAACGTATAGC
>NZ_JACYHC010000330.1:0-339 GCF_017152085.1 Staphylococcus sp. EG-SA-2 | reverse complement strand
TAATTCCTGGTTTACCTGGTACTTTTTCCGTTTGATCTGTTGGTAAGTTTGGATCGAAGATATCTTTATGACCTTGCGTTATTTTCTCGCCACCGAACTCTACAATCTTATCTACTGGTTGTTTTGTAATCTCTTCTGTTGGTTGACCCTCGCCAACTTTTTCACCTGTTAATGGGTTCACTGTGATTGGTGTTGTGATTGTCTTACTTCCCGGTTGTCCTTCTTGTTTCACTCGCTCTTCACCAGGTTGTAACTTCGGATTAAATTCACGTTTTGTTTCAAACGGTATCTCTACTGTTTTTGTTTCTGGTGTACCCGTTTTTGGTCCGTGTTTAATCA
>NZ_JACYHC010000329.1:0-6953 GCF_017152085.1 Staphylococcus sp. EG-SA-2 | reverse complement strand
GCCACCCGCTTCTTTCACTTTATTCACCAACTGGTCAACTTCTTCATTTGTGTTCACACCTAGAGAAATCATCACTTCATTTGGTTCAGTATTAAGGCTTTGCTGACTTACATTTTGAAAATGCTTGTTTTCTATTAAAATTACGGTTGTTTGACCTATTTGAATGCCGACCATTTTATCTAACATTTGTGGGTTTCTATTTATTTTAAATCCTAACGCTTTATAAAACTGTGCGCTCTTTTCTAAATCTTGCACATGCAAATTAAACCACATTGATTGAATCATGATTGCACCCCATTCATTACTTATTATAGTTTTGGACTTTAAGCCAATCACTTAATGATAATCTTGTTGGATTTATTTCAGCCATTAATTCAAAGTCTACTTCATAACCTTTTTCTTCCAACCATTGCTTTTCTGCAACACCACTAACAAATTCTCCTTCTATAACAGTAGATTTACCTGTCACTTCACTAAAAATTGTTGCTGCTTCACTTAATGTAACTTCATCGGAACCAATCTCTATTGATTGATGCGTAAAGCTTTGTGGATGTGCAAAAATATACGATGCAATTTTAGCTATATCAATAGAAGAAATCATTGTGAATTTTATATTCGGATTAATAAATTCTGGTAATGTAATACGTTCATCTTCGACTTTAGCAATGCGTAAAAAATTATCCATAAAGAATGATGGTTTGATAACTGTTGCATTTATATTAGATTCCATTAATCTATTTTCTATTTTTGCTAGTACTTCAAAGTGTGGGCCAGTTCGATTTCGATTAACCCCTCCCGCAGTACTATACACAATATGTTGAATATTTTCTTGCTCAGCTATTTCAATTATCTTCATACCTTGTCTTAATTCTTCGCTAACATCATCTTTAACGATTGGCTGAATACTGTATAAGCCATACTTACCTTTCATCGCTGATTGCAAACTAACATTATCACTCAGATCACCTTCAACGATTGATAAATGCGGATGTCCTATGTCTGAAAGTTTACGATTATTCTTATTTCTAGTTAATGCACTTACATACCATCCATCCTCTAACAACTGTTTTACAACTGCATTACCTTGCTTCCCTGTTGCGCCTATTACTAAAATATCTTTCATTTTAGATCCACTCCTCTTTTTATCTTAAAAACCAATAGTCCTCTTTTTCACCTTTTAAATACGTATATGGTTCTGGTGTTTGTCCATTTCCTTTAATATTGTCGTTTATTACATCTCTGACATCCCATACTAAATGAATAAATCGTTGTAATTGATGACTAAAAATGCCTAGTGGCGCTGTCATAGCTAATACTTTTTCCACATCTTCTGTAGTGACATTCAGTTTTTCAGCAATCATTTGAACCGATAAGGTAGATTCTTCAAAATGTGCTTGCAACTCTTCAGCTGTGATGCGTCTTTGCTCTTTATTTAAAGACATTATCAACACTCTTTTCTTTTATGATATTTAATAGTTATTGCAAATTCATTGCTAACTTTCTTAACACGTTTTATAATAAACGGATAGTTATCCGTTTGTCAATTTTAGAGAATTTTAAGTAGGTGTAATCATGCGAAAAGATGCAAAAGAGAATAGACAACGAATTGAAGAAATAGCGCACAAACTTTTTGATGAAGAAGGCGTTGAAAACATTAGTATGAATCGTATTGCTAAAGAACTAGGTATCGGTATGGGGACATTGTATCGACATTTCAAAGATAAAAGCGATTTATGCTACTACGTCATACAAAGAGACCTTGATATTTTTATCACTCATTTTAAGCAAATTAAAGATGACTATCATTCTAATTATGAGGTTATGCAAGTGTCGTTAGATTATCTTTTACAATTTAAAATCGATAATAAGGCACTACTGCAATGTATTGAAGCAGGCAACAATAAATTACGTTTTTACCAAAGCGCATTTTATCAAGAATTATTTGATTTTTATTATGACTTATTTAAAAGCGATGACGACACTTACACGAAGTTCAAAACAGATATGCTGTTGCAATCATTATCAACTAGTGTATTTGCCTTCCAAATAGAGCATCGCCATATTTCAATTGAAGCGTACAGAAATTATTTATTAAACATTTATTTAGATGAGGTGGAACGTAATGACTAAAATTGTGTTAATCACAGGAGGCAATAAAGGGTTAGGCTATGCAAGTGCAGAGGCACTTAAAGCATTGGGTTACAAAGTTTATATAGGTTCTCGGAATGATGTAAGAGGACAACAAGCATCACAAAAATTAGGTGTTCATTATGTACAGTTAGATGTTACAAGTGACTACTCAGTCAAAAATGCTTATAACATGATTGCTGAAAAAGAAGGCCGTCTTGATATCCTCATTAACAATGCAGGTATATCTGGTCAATTTTCAGCACCTTCCAAATTGACACCTCGTGACGTTGAAGAAGTATATCAAACGAATGTATTCGGTATCGTACGAATGATGAATACATTCGTCCCTCTCTTAGAAAAATCTGAACAACCTGTTGTCGTCAACGTATCAAGTGGTTTAGGTTCATTTGGAATGGTTACAAACCCCGAAACAGCTGAATCTAAAGTGAATTCATTAGCTTATTGTTCGTCTAAATCGGCAGTAACAATGCTAACGCTACAATACGCTAAAGGATTACCTAACATGCAAATCAATGCTGCTGACCCAGGCGCTACAAATACTGATTTAGTTGGTGATTTTAGTAATAATTCCAAACACGTTTCTGAAGGAATCAAGCCAATCATTCAATTAGCAACGATTGGTGCAGATGGCCCAACAGGTACATTTATTAATGGCGATGGAGAAATGCCTTGGTAGATCAATTTTATGTTACAAACATTGAAATTAGAGGTATATAAAAAATGCTTCTGCAATAGATGCAATATACATGCAAAACAATATGGAGGCGAATTAAATGAAAAGTATTACGTTTGAAGAACATTATGTCATTGAAGATATTCAAAAAGAAACGATGAATGCGATATCAGCAGATCCTAAAGGTGTACCGATGAAAGTAATGTTAGAAGGCCTTGAAAAAAAGACAGGTTTTACAAATGCCGACGAATTATCACATCATGATGAACGTATCCAATTTATGAATAATCAAGACGTTCAAATTCAAGTCTTATCTTATGGAAATGGATCTCCTTCAAATTTAGTTGGTCAGAAAGCCATTGAATTATGTCAAAAAGCAAATGATCAATTGGCAAACTATATTGCCCAATATCCCAATCGCTTTGTAGGCTTTGCAACTTTACCTATCAATGAGCCTGAAGCCGCAGCGCGAGAATTCGAACGTTGCATCAATGATTTAGGATTCAAAGGTGCGCTCATTATGGGACGTGCACAAGATGGTTTTCTTGATCAAGACAAATATGACATTATTTTCAAAACAGCTGAAAATTTAGACGTACCGATTTATCTACATCCCGCGCCAGTTAACAGTGACATTTATCAATCATACTATAAAGGAAATTATCCTGAAGTAACTGCGGCAACATTTGCTTGTTTTGGTTATGGTTGGCACATTGATGTCGGAATTCATGCAATACATCTAGTATTATCTGGCATTTTTGATCGTTATCCAAAGTTAAATATGATTATTGGACATTGGGGTGAGTTTATCCCATTCTTCTTAGAACGTATGGATGAAGCTTTATTCGCTGAACATTTGAACCACTCTGTAAGCTATTACTTTAAAAATAGTTTTTATATCACACCAAGTGGCATGTTAACGAAGCCACAGTTTGATTTAGTCAAGAAAGAAGTAGGTATTGATAGAATTCTTTATGCTGCTGATTATCCATATATTGAGCCTGAAAAATTAGGTGTATTTTTAGATGAACTGGGTTTAACAGATGAAGAAAAAGAGAAAATAAGTTATACAAATGGTGCTAAATTATTAGGTTTATCATCTAACAATTAACAAATGGAGGTCATTGAATATGGAAACTTTAGAATTACAAGGCGCTAAATTACGATACCACCAAGTCGGACAAGGACCCGTGCTCATCTTTATTCCTGGTGCAAACGGTACCGGAAACATTTTTCTGCCTCTTGCAGAACAGTTAAAAGACCATTTTACTGTTGTAGCCGTTGATCGTCGTGATTATGGAGAAAGCGAGTTAACTGAACCACTCCCTGATTCCGCTTCAAACCCTGACAGTGATTATCGTGTCAAACGCGACGCACAGGACATTGCCGAACTTGCAAAGTCATTAAGTGATGAACCTGTCTATATATTAGGTTCAAGTTCAGGTTCAATCGTTGCGATGCATGTGTTAAAAGATTACCCTGAAGTCGTTAAAAAGATTGCATTTCACGAACCACCAATTAATACATTTTTACCAGACAGTACTTATTGGAAAGATAAAAATGATGACATTGTGCATCAAATTTTAACAGAAGGCTTAGAAAAAGGTATGAAAACATTTGGTGAAACATTAAATATCGCACCAATTGATGCAAAAATGATGTCTCAACCTGCTGATACTGAAGAAGGACGTATAGAACAGTACAAACGTACGATGTTCTGGTCAGAATTTGAAATTAGACAATATACGCATTCAGATATTACTTTGGATGATTTCACAAAATACAGCGATAAAATCACCCTACTAAATGGGACAGATTCTAGAGGCTCCTTCCCACAAGATGTTAACTTTTATATAAACAAAGAAACTGGCATACCTATTGTAGATATTCCAGGCGGTCACTTAGGTTATATTCAAAAACCTGAAGGCTTTGCTGATGTATTATTAAATATGTGGGGTTAATTGATCGTTCTCTAATAAAACAGCTTGGACAGTTTTCAAATTATATTTGATGGCTGACCAAGCTTATTTTTGTTTACGTTTAAACGTTCAAATCAACTCGTTATTATACATGAAGGCATGTTAACCATTCTCTTCCACTGAAAACACTACTGTTCCAAACATTGATAGTCTTCTTTTGAAATACCCTTTCCGATAAGCACCAAATATTCTGGCACTTTTTTTGAAAATGCTACAGGTGTTAATTCATATTGGCCTTGTGTAAATTGAATGAGATACGTATGTGTGGTGTCTTCAAATGTCATAAACCCTTTCAACCTATAAATATGAGACGGAAGGCATGCTAAACGTTTTATAAACTCTGCTTTAGTACATGTGACTGGTGATTGCACAAATTGATGATTTATTGTTTTGTGTAATGATTCATGTTTATTGTCAGAAGTTGCTGTCATTTGTCTAACTGATATTGGCAAAGTGACGCTGCCATGCATACCGACTTGTATATCGGCCTCTGGGTTAATAACTTCTAAATCTTTCAATAGTTTGCTCGTTGTTTCAACATCTGCTGAATCTATTTTATTAACAAATAAGACAGAACAATATGCTAATTGCTCATAAAATAAGCCTTGGATGTCTTTAGGGAATGATTTAATGTGTTTATACATGCTTGCGTCTATTACACCAATCATATGTGTAATTGTTGTAAACGGAGCTAAAATAGGCGTTAAACAAGCATCTAAGACAGAGACTGGTTCTGCAATCCCACTACATTCAATAAATACAATGTCTGGTTGCTCTTTTAAATATAATTGATGTAACTGTTCTGATACATCTGCTTTCATTGCGCAACAGATACACCCCTCTGTCAGTTCACTTAAAGGTATGTCTTCAGATACTAAGGCACCATCAACACTCATTTTCCCAAATTCATTCATGATGACTGCTGGTTTCAGCGATTCCTTTAATGATTCAGCGAGCAAATGATTTAAGACAGTCGTTTTACCGCCACCTAAAAACCCACCTATAATAACTATTTTCATCTGCGACTCTCCTCTTATACTTCATATGAATAGCATATTCCAAGATAGATCTCCTATTGACTGACATGACTCTATATTCAGTTATAGTTCATTTTTTTAAATAATCAGCATTACTATTTTAACAATGATGCCTACACCAATAACTAAAGACAATGATGTCACCATTTGCTTTCCAATTAATTTTAGTGCTGACTGACCACCTAAATGTTTCAAAAGCATCGTCATTGTGACCGAGCACGCTGTAAATGTTGAACTAAAAAACACAAGTAGTAGTAACTGTGTTGCTGTCATTCCTTGTAATAAGGCGCCTTGATGCAAATTAAACAAGAGCATGCCGTCTTTTCGAATCATTGAAAATAAAATCCCTGGTGACAATTCTGAAGAGATGCCTAATAACGATAATATAGGTGTAAATATTTGTGATAAAACATTCAAAATTGGCGTTAGTGATAAAATACTAACAATAAGACAGATTGTGATAAAAATAGGTAGCGCTTGAACGATAAACATTTGTATATTTTGCCACATTTGTAGCAACATTTGACGTATATTTGGCATATGTAATTGCCTATCATAAGGTAGCGGAACACTAAGTTGTTGATCATTCTTTTTCAACCATATCCTATTATGTAAGATGCCACCTAAAAGTACTAATATTAAGTACGGCATAAATAGCCATGACTTTCCAGCTACACTAAAAATAGATAATGTCGCACCTATTTGATAACTACAAGAACTACCAAAGCTTATTAAACTCATACACTGTGTCTTCGTGCAGGTATGGCATTGGTGTGCTGCTTGTGAAATAGCTGCTGCATTACATCCAAATCCTTCTAATAGTGGCACGATATCATTACCTTGTAATCCGATCCATAACATTGACGGTTCAATTGCCCATATCATCCATGATTTGAGTCCTGTTTGATCAATTATTGCAGTTGATAAACTAATTAATATTACAACCGGCAATGCCCATACGAGCGAATATGTTCCAAGTGATAGCACACCATAATCACCAAATAATATATGCTGTAATATATCGTGATTGAGCAATGTTGTTTGAGTTAAATATTCTATCCATGCTGATACATACTGATTTTGAAACCAATCTGAAAATTGATAAGCGATACC
>NZ_JACYHC010000328.1:0-341 GCF_017152085.1 Staphylococcus sp. EG-SA-2 | reverse complement strand
AAAACGTTTGAATCTGACGAAACGAGAAAAGAGCGCAACGAGTTTAGTAGAGCTAAATGAGTAAGCGAGAGCCGAAGGAGAGGAAAGAAGCAAGCGATTGTCACAAGTCAAGAAAGGTTCTTAGCGACGATGGTATCCAACTTACGTTCCGCTAGAGTAGAACGTTGCCAGGCAAAAATGGATGCGATGAGCCGCATTGAGACCGTGAGGTCTCTTTTTTTATGTCTAAAACATCAAAATAAAAAGCAAACACAAAGAAAAATGGCTTGGCGAAGTGAAAACGTTTGAATCTGACGAAACGAGAAAAGAGCGCAACGAGTTTAGTAGAGCTAAATGAGTAA
>NZ_JACYHC010000327.1:0-342 GCF_017152085.1 Staphylococcus sp. EG-SA-2 | reverse complement strand
CAAGCTTATTTAAAACTCTTTATTCACTCGGTTTTGCTTGGTAAAATCTATATTTTACTTACTTATCTAGTTTTCAATGTACAATTTCTTTTTAGTCAAGCGCTCGCATACTGCTTTATTTTCAAAAAATCAAATGCTCATTTACAAAAGTAAACTCCGCTTTAATTTTTCTTAATGCATTGTCTGACAATCGCTTTCTTTAAAAAGAATAGATTGTCAAGCGCTCGCATAAGCAATATCACTTTAACCAAAAAATATTTGAATGTTAAATAAACATTCAAAACTGAATACAATATGTCACGTTATTCCGCATCTTCTGAAGAAGATGTTCCGAATATATCC
>NZ_JACYHC010000326.1:0-342 GCF_017152085.1 Staphylococcus sp. EG-SA-2 | reverse complement strand
TAGGTGACATTTCGTTATTGAGTCAAGCGTTTGCACTCTACGTTGTTTCGGTCGCAACTCGAGTCATTTATAAACATAAACTCTTCTCGTTTCTTCCTTCAACGCCTTGATTGACAATCGCTTTCTTTCAATAACTTCTGCAAATGAGTCAAGCGTTTGCACTCTACGTTGTTTCGGTCGCAACTCGAGTCATTTATAAACATAAACTCTTCTCATTTCTTCCTTCAACGCCTTGATTGACAATCGCTTTCTTCATTAAAAATGTTCTTGAACCTATATTTGAGCGGTTGTATGTAGCTACTTATAACTACTCAACTATTGCATCTTACCATTGACGACGTT
>NZ_JACYHC010000325.1:0-347 GCF_017152085.1 Staphylococcus sp. EG-SA-2 | reverse complement strand
GCTTACTTACAGCTCCCCAAAGCATATCGTCGTTAGTAACGTCCTTCATCGGCTTCTAGTGCCAAGGCATCCACCGTGCGCCCTTAATAACTTAATCTATGTTTCCACCATTTTTATAAGTCAAACGCTCACATACGGCTTCGTTTTCATTATTTTAAATGCTCATTTACATAAGTAAACTCTGCTTTAAAATAATTTAACTCATTGTCTGCTAAACGTTTTCTTTTATAAAAAGATTTAAACGCGTTATTAATCTTGTGAGTGTTCTTTCGAACACTAGCGATTATTTCTTATGAATTCAAGCTTATTTAAAACTCTTTATTCACTCGGTTTTGCTTGGTAAAATC
>NZ_JACYHC010000324.1:0-347 GCF_017152085.1 Staphylococcus sp. EG-SA-2 | reverse complement strand
ACAATTACTTATTGATTTTTTATCAAATAATAATTTGATGCGTATCCCGCAAGTTGTTGATTTTAAAGTTGAAAAGTGACGGATATATGAAAAACTTACTTGATTTTAATCGGGTAAGTTTTTGTTTAAAGCGAGAAAGTATTATCTTTAGACGACGTGATTGAAATGTCACGTCCTGTCAAAATGAATAGTTTATTAAAGTTGTATTTTGATAGAAATTTACTGACACCACAAAAATTATTGAATTATTTAAAAGTTGATGAAACATTTTTGAATCATCTAGCAGGTATTAATTTAAAACTCTTTAAGGATTATGTTAATGAAAATAGAGAATATAATATAACGAA
>NZ_JACYHC010000323.1:0-347 GCF_017152085.1 Staphylococcus sp. EG-SA-2 | reverse complement strand
AATGTTATAATTTTTGTGATATGGAGGTGTAGAAGGTGTTATCATCTTTTTTAATGTTAAGTATAATCAGTTCATTGCTCACGATATGTGTAATTTTTTTAGTGAGAATGCTCTATATAAAATATACGGTTCTGTTGCAAAGTTGAATTTATAGTATAATTTTAACAAAAAGGAGTCTTCTGTATGAACTATTTCAGATATAAACAATTTAACAAGGATATTATCACTGTAGCCGTTGGCTACTATCTAAGATATACATTGAGTTATCGTGATATATCTGAAATATTAAGGGAACGTGGTGTAAACGTTCATCATTCAACGGTCTACCGTTGGGTTCAAGAATATGC
>NZ_JACYHC010000322.1:0-349 GCF_017152085.1 Staphylococcus sp. EG-SA-2 | reverse complement strand
AAGTTGGCGGGGCCCCAACATAGAGAAATTGGATCACCAATTTCAACAGACAATGCAAGTTGGGGTGGGGCCCAACACAGAAGCTGGCGAAAAGTCAGCATACAAAAATGTGCAAGTTGGCGGGGCCCCAACATAGAAGCTGGCGAAAAGTCAGCATACAAAAATGTGCAAGTTGGCGGGGCCCCAACATAGAAGCTGGCGCAAAGTCAGCTTACAAAAATGTGCAAGTTGGGGTAGGACATCGATAAAAAAATACTTTTTCTTTAGAAATTAGTATTTCTTATGCATGAGTTTTACTCATGTATTCATTTTTTAAGTAGACATTAGCTACAGCTAATGATAAAGAACC
>NZ_JACYHC010000321.1:0-354 GCF_017152085.1 Staphylococcus sp. EG-SA-2 | reverse complement strand
AACTTATCCAGATCATCGATACTATCTGTTCTGAAATTCAAGTATTGCCTTGTAACGCCGTTAAATTCTTGTTTTACTTGAAGTTTTTCGCTCATCGCATAATAGCTGTCTTTTTCAATTTCACTTTATTATTATAAACTAATCATGATTGAAGTAACTATAATTAATTAAATTTACAAAAGATATCATAAATATTAATTGTATAAATCCTTATCTGAATTTTTCGAATCAAGAACGCAAATTATAAGCAACCACGTCATATATAGTTTCTACTTATAAATAAATTGTTTATTTATATTAGACGCTTATGTAAAGAGGGCGTAACCTTAAATGTAATTACTTATAAGGGGTGAA
>NZ_JACYHC010000320.1:0-358 GCF_017152085.1 Staphylococcus sp. EG-SA-2 | reverse complement strand
GAGCTGATAAATGAAGAGGGATACTTATCAATCATACCTCTTTAACAACAGTGAAGAACCCGTGCATAATGGCTTACGAATTATAGTTTGTAGGGTAAAAGAGGGATACATGCGCCGAGCACATGCATAAAATCCCCTAACAACTAAAAGTTGTAAGGTAAAAGAGGGATACATGCGCCGAGCACATGCATAAAATCTCCTAACAACTAAAAGTTGTAAGGAAGAAGAGGAACACATGCGCCGAGCACATGCATAAAATCCCCTAACAACTAAAAGTTGTAAGGGGATTTAAATTAATTTAGTGTATCTTGGATATCTTGTTTTGTTTGATTAATATCTTCTGTTTTTTCTTCTTTTT
>NZ_JACYHC010000319.1:0-359 GCF_017152085.1 Staphylococcus sp. EG-SA-2 | reverse complement strand
ACTGCAAGTGTGATTGGTGGTGCAATTGCCGGACTTGTACTGAGTATTATCTTAGCAATTACGTTTGTAGAAACTTTAGGGAATAGTGGCATTCTTCGTGAAAGTATGGAAGCGGGATTAGGTATCGTTGCGGTCATATTAATGTTTATCGTTGGTGTTTGGATGCACAAACGTTCAAATGCGAAACGCTGGAATGATATGATTAAAAATATGTATGCCAATGCGATTAGTAATGGTAATTTGGTATTGTTAGCGACGATTGGTTTAATATCTGTGTTGCGTGAAGGTGTTGAGGTTATCATTTTCTATATGGGGATGATAGGTGAGCTAGCGACAAAAGATTTTATTATTGGTATTGC
>NZ_JACYHC010000318.1:0-6965 GCF_017152085.1 Staphylococcus sp. EG-SA-2 | reverse complement strand
ATTATATTTCTGAAAGTGGTATTCACGATGCATCTGATGTAAGAAAAATCTTGCATAGTGGTATCGATGGCTTACTAATAGGTGAGGCGCTTATGCGTTGTGACAATCTATCTGAATTTTTACCACAACTGAAAATGCAAAAGGTGAAGTCATGATGAAATTGAAATTTTGTGGCTTTACATCAATAAAGGATGTTACAGCGGCCAGTCAATTACCTATTGATGCGATAGGTTTCATCCATTATGAAAAAAGTAAAAGGCATCAAACAATTACCCAAATAAAAAAGTTAGCGTCTGCTGTTCCAAATCATATCGATAAAGTATGTGTCATGGTAAATCCTGATTTAACAACAATTGAACACGTATTAAGCAATACGTCAATTAACACAATACAGTTACACGGCACAGAATCTATTGATTTTATACAGGAAATTAAAAAGAAATATTCAAGCATTAAAATCACTAAAGCTTTAGCTGCAGATGAAAACATAATCCAAAACATAAATAAATATAAAGGGTTCGTAGATTTATTTATTATCGACACACCCTCAGTGTCGTATGGTGGTACCGGTCAAACATATGACTGGACTATTTTGAAGCACATAAAAGACATACCTTATTTGATAGCAGGAGGCATTAACTCTGAAAATATTCAAACAGTTAATCAACTTAAATTATCACATCAAGGTTATGATCTTGCATCAGGTATAGAAGTAAATGGGCGAAAAGATATAGAAAAAATGACAGCAATTGTAAATATTGTGAAAGGAGATAGAGACAATGAATAAACAAATACAAACAGAAGCAGATGAATTAGGTTTCTTTGGTGAATATGGAGGGCAATATGTTCCAGAAACATTAATGCCAGCAATTATTGAGTTGAAAAAAGCTTATAAAGAGGCAAAAGCAGACCCAGAGTTTCAAAGAGAACTGGAATACTATTTATCAGAGTATGTAGGACGCGCGACACCACTTACATATGCTGCATCATATACTGAAAGCCTAGGTGGCGCTAAAATATATTTGAAACGAGAGGATCTAAATCATACAGGCGCCCATAAAATTAATAATGCGTTAGGTCAAGCGTTGCTTGCTAAAAGAATGGGCAAGAAGAAGCTTGTTGCTGAAACTGGTGCGGGTCAACATGGTGTAGCTAGTGCTACGGTTGCTGCATTATTTGATATGGAACTTGTTGTCTTTATGGGAAGTGAAGATATTAAAAGACAACAACTTAATGTATTTAGAATGGAATTACTTGGTGCAAAGGTTGTGGCAGTTGAAGAAGGTCAAGGGACTTTATCGGATGCAGTTAATAAAGCATTGCAATATTGGGTAAGTCATGTAGATGATACACATTATTTATTAGGTTCTGCATTAGGTCCAGACCCATTCCCAACGATTGTTAGAGATTTTCAGAGTGTCATTGGTAAAGAAATAAAATCACAGATATTGAAGAAAGAAGGTCGACTTCCGGATGCAATTGTAGCATGTATCGGTGGTGGCTCAAATGCAATCGGTACATTTTATCCATTTATTAAAGATGATGTTGCATTATACGGTGTTGAAGCCGCAGGTCAAGGCGAGGATACTGATAAACATGCACTTGCAATTGGCAAAGGATCACCTGGCGTATTACATGGTACTAAAATGTATTTAATTCAAGATGAAGGTGGGCAAGTGCAACTAGCACATTCTATTTCAGCAGGACTTGATTATCCTGGTATTGGGCCTGAACATTCTTATTACCACGACATTGGTAGAGTAACTTTTGAAAATGCAAGTGATACACAAGCAATGAATGCTTTAATCAACTTTACAAAACATGAAGGTATTATACCTGCAATTGAAAGTGCACATGCACTGAGTTATGTTGAAAGACTAGCGCCTACGATGTCGAAAGAAGATATTATTGTAGTAACTATTTCTGGACGTGGCGATAAAGATATGGAAACAATTAGACAATATATGGCAGAGCGAGGTCTTGCAAATGACTAAATTATTTATACCTTATATTATGGGCAATAAAGATTTGATTGAAAATGCAACATTGTTGAGTGAAAATGGTGCAGATATAATTGAAATTGGTGTACCTTTCTCTGATCCGGTTGCTGATGGTCCAGTTATCATGGAAGCAGGTCAACAAGCGATTAAACAAGGCATCACGATAGATTATATTTTCAATCAATTAGAAAAACATGGTGATCAAATTAAGTGTAACTATGTATTAATGACGTATTATAATATTATTTGTCATTATGGAGAACAAGCGTTTTTTGAAAAATGTCGAGATACTGGTGTCTACGGCTTAATTATTCCTGATTTACCATATGAATTATCGCAGCGTTTAAAACAACAATTTAGTCACTATGGCGTCAAAATCATATCGTTAGTTGCGATGACTACTGATGACAAACGTATAAAAGATATCGTATCTCATGCGGAAGGCTTTATTTATACTGTGACGATGAATGCGACAACAGGACAAAACGGTGCGTTTCATCCAGAATTAAAACGAAAAATTGAGTCAATTAAAGCGATAGCCAATGTGCCAGTTGTCGCAGGATTTGGTATAAGAACACCACAACATGTTGCAGATATAAAAGAGGTTGCAGATGGCATCGTCATTGGTAGCGAAATCGTTAAGCGATTTAAATCTAACACGCGTGAGGAAATCATTAGATATTTACAATCTATCCAACAAACATTGAATAATTAAGTTTACTTGATTTAAAAAAATTAGGCGAATACTGTTTGAAAAAGTGAAAAACGGTGAATTATAAAATTGAATAGAAATGATACAAAAGTAATATGAGCAAACCCAAACGTTCATATTACTTTTTTTGAAATTGTATGCAAAAATCTAAATATTACTATAAAAGTATACGCAATTAAAGCGTTTATGTTTTAGTTTTAACATTAACTATTGTATACTTATTTAGATTAGATTTATTATTTTTGACATTTGCAGAGGGGAAATAGAAAAACTGCAAATACGGAAATGAAATTAATTAACGAGAGACAAATAGGAGTAATGATAATGAAGTTTACAAATTTAACAGCTAAAGAGTTTGGTGCCTTTACAGATAGCATGCCATACAGTCATTTCACGCAAACTGTTGGCCACTATGAGTTAAAGCTTGCTGAAGGTTATGAAACACATTTAGTGGGAATAAAAAACAATAATAACGAGGTCATTGCAGCTTGCTTACTTACTGCTGTACCTGTTATGAAAGTGTTCAAGTATTTTTATTCAAATCGCGGTCCAGTGATCGATTATGAAAATCAAGAACTCGTACACTTTTTCTTTAATGAATTATCAAAATATGTTAAAAAACATCGTTGTCTATACCTACATATCGATCCATATTTACCATATCAATACTTGAATCATGATGGCGAGATTACAGGTAATGCTGGTAATGATTGGTTCTTTGATAAAATGAGTAACTTAGGATTTGAACATACTGGATTCCATAAAGGATTTGATCCTGTGCTACAAATTCGTTATCACTCAGTGTTAGATTTAAAAGATAAAACAGCAGATGACATCATTAAAAATATGGATGGACTTAGAAAAAGAAACACGAAAAAAGTTAAAAAGAATGGTGTTAAAGTAAGATTTTTATCTGAAGAAGAACTACCAATTTTTAGATCATTTATGGAAGATACGTCAGAATCAAAAGCTTTTGCTGATCGTGATGACAAATTTTACTACAATCGCTTAAAATATTACAAAGACCGTGTGTTAGTACCTTTAGCGTATATCAACTTTGATGAATATATTAAAGAACTAAACGAAGAGCGTGATATTTTAAATAAAGATTTAAATAAAGCGTTAAAGGATATTGAAAAACGTCCTGAAAATAAAAAAGCACACAACAAGCGAGATAACTTACAACAACAACTTGATGCTAATGAGCAAAAGATTGAAGAAGGTAAACGTCTACAAGAAGAACATGGTAATGAATTACCTATCTCTGCTGGTTTCTTCTTTATCAACCCATTTGAAGTTGTTTATTATGCTGGTGGTACATCAAATGCATTCCGTCATTTTGCCGGAAGTTATGCAGTGCAATGGGAAATGATTAATTATGCATTAAATCATGGCATTGACCGTTATAATTTCTATGGTGTTAGTGGTAAATTTACAGAAGATGCTGAAGATGCTGGTGTAGTTAAATTCAAAAAAGGTTACAATGCTGAAATTATTGAATATGTTGGTGACTTTATTAAACCAATTAATAAACCTGTTTACGCAGCATATACCGCACTTAAAAAAGTTAAAGACAGAATTTTTTAGGAAGGGAATTATCAAAACATGAAATTTACAGAGTTAACTGTTACCGAATTTGACAACTTTGTACAAAATCCATCATTGGAAAGTCATTATTTCCAAGTAAAAGAAAATATAGTTACCCGTGAGAATGATGGCTTTGAAGTAGTTTTATTAGGTATTAAAGACGACAATAACAAAGTAATTGCAGCAAGCCTTTTCTCTAAAATTCCTACTATGGGAAGTTATGTTTACTATTCGAATCGTGGTCCAGTAATGGATTTTTCAGATTTAGGATTAGTTGATTATTATTTAAAAGAGTTAGATAAATATTTACAGCAACATCAATGTTTATATGTTAAATTAGATCCGTATTGGTTATATCATCTATATGATAAAGATATCGTGCCATTTGAAGGTCGCGAGAAAAATGATGCCTTAGTAAACTTGTTTAAATCACATGGTTACGAGCATCATGGCTTTACAACTGAGTATGATACATCGAGCCAAGTACGATGGATGGGCGTATTAAACCTTGAAGGTAAAACACCCGAAACATTGAAAAAGACATTTGATAGTCAACGTAAACGTAATATTAATAAAGCGATAAACTATGGTGTTAAAGTCAGATTCCTTGAACGTGATGAGTTCAATCTTTTCTTAGATTTATATCGTGAAACTGAAGAGCGTGCTGGATTTGTGTCAAAAACAGATGATTATTTTTATAACTTTATTGACACATATGGAGATAAAGTATTAGTACCATTAGCATATATTGACCTTGATGAATATGTGTTAAAGTTGCAACAGGAATTGAATGACAAAGAAAATCGTCGTGATCAAATGATGGCGAAAGAAAACAAATCAGATAAACAAATGAAGAAAATTGCAGAATTAGATAAGCAAATTGATCATGATCAGCATGAATTATTGAATGCAAGTGAATTGAGCAAAACGGACGGCCCAATTCTAAACCTTGCTTCTGGCGTTTATTTTGCAAATGCATATGAAGTGAATTATTTCTCTGGTGGTTCATCAGAAAAATATAATCAATTTATGGGACCATACATGATGCATTGGTTTATGATTAACTATTGCTTCGATAATGGCTATGATCGTTATAATTTCTATGGTTTATCAGGTGATTTTACGGAAAACAGTGAAGATTATGGCGTATACCGCTTTAAACGTGGATTTAATGTACAAATCGAAGAATTAATAGGGGATTTCTATAAACCAATTCATAAAGTGAAATATTGGTTGTTCACAACATTGGATAAATTACGTAAAAAATTAAAGAAATAGATGTAAATGATGTTAGGGCTTATAGTTATTGATACTATAGGCTCTTTTTTATGCTTTTTTTAGCGAAATTTTAATTATTTCACACTAAGAAAAACTAGTATGTATTTGTCAATCTAATGTTTTTCATTATAATGATGTTTTATTGATTTAGTTTTATGATTAAAAGATTATGCAAAACATAAAATATATAGCGTCATATTTGAGTTTTAATGATAATATTTTTATAATATATAATATAAAATAATGGTTATCTGAGTATGAAATGCAAGTAAGTGAGGTAGTTAAAAAATGAATCGAATTGAAAAACATGCCAAAAACACTTTTATTATTCTGATGCTCATTATGTTATTTTGGATTTTTATGAGTTTTATTTTCCAGAAATTATTATTTCCACCTTCGAAAAATAATTTAACTACATATGAAGCATTAAAATATTATACACATTTAAAGGGATATTACGGTTTGGATCATATATCAAAAGGAATAGCATACATTGCCTGTGTGTTAATTCCATTCAATTTCTTTTTTAGATTCAATGACATCAAAAAAGATAATAACTATAATAATATTATAAGTACGTTATTCCTATTATTATACTTTTTAGTTAATGGAATTTCGTTGATTATTCAAGGATTCACTGCAGAATTTACAATTAGTTTAATTAGTGAGTCAAATATTCATAATAATCATGAATTTGCTGTGAACTTATTTAGATATGTCATACAAGAAGGTGGTATTTCTTTTAGTACATATCTAGTGTGTAACTTTTCTATAATAATGTGGTTATTCTTTTCGTGTTCTTTATTAAAAGAACGAAAACCAGTTGTCAGATGTTTACCATTAATTATATCTTGTTTAAAATTAATATTAATCCTACTATTTTTACTTTCAATACTTTTGGTCATATATCAAACTCAATCTGCACAAATCTTATTTATTTTTATAGATTTTCTAAATTTTGTCGCGTTAATTTTAGTTTATTTATGTACTAATCCTAATAATAGAGGTATTGATAAAATAGCATGTGTTAAATAAAAAGTTAATAGTAACTACAAACATACTTTACTAATAATCAAAACGACTTATACAAAATCGAAGTTATATAAGTCCCCTTATGGAATTTCACATTCTAGTTTACATAATATATATTATAGGAAGTAATGTGTGTGACGCAAAAGGTACCCTACATCATAATCATTATCTAATATCGTCACATAACTTACTTATGCTATAATCATGGTATTATATTGTTTGGAGTGATTTGATGAGATTTGTCTTTGATATTGATGGTACGCTTTGTTTTGACGGCCGATTAATTGACCAGACTATTATTGATACATTGTTACAATTACAACATGATGGTCATGAACTTATATTTGCATCAGCAC
>NZ_JACYHC010000317.1:0-359 GCF_017152085.1 Staphylococcus sp. EG-SA-2 | reverse complement strand
CATTATTGAGACAATTGAAGAAACATTAATTATTCAACAACACGGTCGCGAAGAACGACAATTAGCTGAAAAAGAATTACAACAATTAGAACAAGATTTAAAGTCACATTTAGTGAACATCAAAGGAACGAATAAACAATCATAAATTACGAATTAGATATAACAAAAAAGAGCTTGGGACATTAAGTTCCTTAAAGTTCTTAGGCAATGTAAAAAAGCTGATTTCTATTATTTATTTGATAGAAATCAGCTTTTTTGATATGTATTTTATAATGTACAGCTCGTTGAGCTGCTATTTTCCTTATATTAAGTGCCATTAATACAAAACCTAGCTCTCGTTTAACTTTATTTATTCCTCG
>NZ_JACYHC010000316.1:0-363 GCF_017152085.1 Staphylococcus sp. EG-SA-2 | reverse complement strand
TGTTAAAGATATTCATGTAGATTGCGACAATGATACTATTTTAATTGATGTCATACCAAATGGACCAACATGTCATACAGGCAGTCAAAGTTGTTTCAACACAGAAGTTCCATTTTCAGTGCAAACATTAGCGCAGACAGTTCAAGATAGTGCCCAATCCAATAATGAAAAGTCATATACAAAATATTTATTAACAGAAGGTATAGAAAAGATTACAAAAAAATACGGTGAAGAAGCTTTTGAAGTCGTAATTGAAGCAATTAAAGGTGACAAAAAAGCATTTGTAAGTGAAGTAGCAGATGAACTTTATCATTTATTTGTCTTGATGCATGCGCTAGGCGTCGATTTTTCAGAAATTGAGGC
>NZ_JACYHC010000315.1:0-363 GCF_017152085.1 Staphylococcus sp. EG-SA-2 | reverse complement strand
GCAGTGTTATTGTGGATGTGTCTTTGCAGCGATGCAACAAGGTATTGATTTTAAAACAGTTAATAAAGAAGCGAAAGCATTTTTAGAACAATATCCAGATTAATCATTGGAAATGAGATAAAAGGCAGGCTCGTATACATGCCATATCCCATTAAAAATTATCAAATAGAAACCCGAGATTTTAGTGAAATGAATCATACTAAAATCTCGGGTTATTTATATAATCGTAAATATTGTGGTTCTCCACCAAATGTGGTGGGTATATAATTTAAAGAACTATTTTAAATTACAACTTTTAGAGTTTTTATTATTAGGCGGCCAGTCCATTATTGGGCTTGGTTGTCTTCTTTTTTTCTCCTTTGT
>NZ_JACYHC010000314.1:0-365 GCF_017152085.1 Staphylococcus sp. EG-SA-2 | reverse complement strand
TTTGGCGTTCTAAATCTTCATATAATGAATAGTGATCACCCCAACCTGTTAATCCGATGTTTATCATATATATCACCAATGTCATCATACCATATAACTTTTATCATAATCATTTCAGCGAACTTTAGTTTGATAATTTCGTTTGACTAGATTGGTAAAATAGAAACGCAATCCACAAAAATGGCAAGCACTAAAATAATGTTTGGGGGTGCTTGTGCTTTTGTGGATTGCGGTCGATTCGATTATTTATATTGCATGATTTGATTAATTTGATTGATTATATTGGACATGATGGTGTTGGCGGGATGCGTTGTTGCTAGTCGCGGGCTTTGTCCACTCCACATATGTGTTAACTCTTTGTCGCC
>NZ_JACYHC010000313.1:0-366 GCF_017152085.1 Staphylococcus sp. EG-SA-2 | reverse complement strand
ATGAAATAAGACTGAGCCTGGGTCATAAATTCAATGTCCTAGGCACTACAATGTTATATTGGCAGTAGTTGACTGAAAGAAAATACGCTTGTAACAAGCTTTTTTCAATTCTAGTGGGGCCCCAACAAAGAAGCTGACTTTCTGTCAGCTTACAATAATGTGCAAGTTGGGGTAGAACGAAATAAATTTTGTTAAATATTATTTCTGTCCCACTCCCTATTAGACGAAACAAAGATGATGTTAAAATATATGAATTTTAAGTAGAGGGATAAGATATGAGGAAACGTGCTAGAATCATTTATAACCCGACATCAGGTAAAGAGCTATTTAAAAGAGAATTACCTGATGCCTTAATAAAATTAGAAA
>NZ_JACYHC010000312.1:0-372 GCF_017152085.1 Staphylococcus sp. EG-SA-2 | reverse complement strand
AGGTCATAAGGGTCTGAACAATTCATCTCAGCCATATCATTAGGCTCCCCTAGTAGTTCCTTAGTATTCAATTGCAAATTAATCTTAGCAAACGGTTTCAACATTTTCAATTATTGTTGCTCAGTTGTATTATTATCTTTAAATAATAATTCTATAATGACGTATATTTGCGAAATAAAAAAGACCGGAACATATCGAGAATTCCCCGATATATTCCGATCTAAAAGTTACTTATATAACTATTGATTAGCTATGCATAAATGGCTTATGCAGTAACCCAATGTCCAGCGCCACCAGTGTTATATAATTTTACTGCTGCGGCATCTTGAACACTTTCAGGAGCATTTGCTGGTGATACACCTTTATATTTAG
>NZ_JACYHC010000311.1:0-376 GCF_017152085.1 Staphylococcus sp. EG-SA-2 | reverse complement strand
TAATTGTTTATAAATTAGCAGATTCAGATAAAATTGTTAAAGTTAAAAAAGTTGACCATGATGACGTCCCTCACGGTTTAATGATGAAAATTCATGACATGGGCAAAATGCACATGAAACACTAATTGTAATTTAAATTACAAATTTTAGTTGCCATCAAGGTATATACGAGTAAAAGCAGCGGTAAGTTGATTTCCAATTTGGAATCATCTTACTGCTGCTTTTTAAGAATTACTGTGTCAGTCTATTTTCGGTTCGCCTGCGCTTTTGCGCATGCATAAAAGCCCCTAACAACCAAAGGTTGTAAGGGGCTTTAAATGTCAGATAGTATTTTTTAAATTGATTTTAAATATTCTTGACCTTTTGCTTTGTCATA
>NZ_JACYHC010000310.1:0-378 GCF_017152085.1 Staphylococcus sp. EG-SA-2 | reverse complement strand
AATGAGCGATTAACGCAAGCAATTAATCAATTAGTACCTTTAGCTGATAATAGTGCTTTAAGAACTGCTAAGACGAAACTTGATGAAGAAATCAATAAATCAGTAACTACTGATGGTATGACACAATCATCAATCCAAGCATATGAAAATGCTAAACGTGCAGGTCAAACAGAAACAACAAATGCACAAAATGTTATTAACAATGGTGACGCGACAGACCAACAAATTGCCGCAGAAAAAACAAAAGTAGAAGAAAAATATAATAGCTTAAAACAAGCAATTGCTGGATTAACACCAGACTTGGCACCATTACAAACTGCAAAAACTCAGTTGCAAAATGATATTGATCAGCCAACGAGTACGACTGGTATGACAAGC
>NZ_JACYHC010000309.1:0-380 GCF_017152085.1 Staphylococcus sp. EG-SA-2 | reverse complement strand
CATTATTGAGACAATTGAAGAAACATTAATTATTCAACAACACGGTCGCGAAGAACGACAATTAGCTGAAAAAGAATTACAACAATTAGAACAAGATTTAAAGTCACATTTAGTGAACATCAAAGGACCGAATAAACAATCATAAATTACGAATTAGATATAACAAAAAGGAAGCATCCTACGATTAAATTGGAGATGCTTCCTTTTATATTATTCGTTATTCCTGTTGATATTTAATTGGATCTTGTTTTATAAATATGCCGACTAGATAGCCTAATATCGTTGCAATAATTGCTACTGGGAACCACTCTAAAGAATACGCTCTTAGAGGCAATGATTCTATAAAGTTAATTTTCAGCCAACCTAACTTACTAATAACA
>NZ_JACYHC010000308.1:0-382 GCF_017152085.1 Staphylococcus sp. EG-SA-2 | reverse complement strand
TATCCATCATATTAGTTTTCACTTATTTAAAATCTGGAAGAAACCTAGGTTCAACAATTGCATTACATATAGCAAATAATTTTGTTTCTTTCGTTATATCAGTAATAAGTATTTATGCGTAGATAAAACCCCATCGACTCCATAGTTTAGGAATCGATGGGGTTTAAAAATTGATGATAGTTATCAATGGATATGTCTCTGGTTTGAATCGTCTTACCGAATGAATACGAAATATCTATAATATTTTCAATTTCGAGTTCGGCAGTTTTGTCTTGAGCAATGTCATAAATGACTGCATGCCAATGTCCATGTTTACACAAAAGGCCAATAAATATAACGTTTTCAGCTTTAATATTATCATCAACCCTATGATCTACTAACA